>NZ_RCOE01000062.1:0-3432 GCF_004321495.1 Pseudomonas sp. Sample_10 | reverse complement strand
TCAGTTTGTAGAAGTCGGTGTCGAGCAGGTTCTGCACGATGCGATCGGCAAACACGCTCTCGCTCATAACGGGAATCTCCAGCATTGAATAGAGCTAGTGGCGCATAACGGTGGTGGGGATTGCCAGCAATTTTTTAAACCGCAGCGGATCCCGGCAGTTATGGGCTTTTGTGGCGAGGGGGCTTGCCCCCGTCCGGCTACGCAGCAGTCGCAATAGCTTCGGCTTCGAAGTTGCAAGTTTTGGGGTTGCTGCGTAACCCAGCGGGGGCAAGCCCCCTCGCCACAGGGAAGTGCAAGACGTTAAAGCTGCGCTGCATCCGGGCTATCAACCTGCTCCAGCATCCACTTCACAAAATCCCGCACCTTGGGCACTTCCGCCGAGTGTTCCGGATACGCCAGGTAATAGGCGTCGGTGCTGGGCATTGCATGCTGCCATGGAATGACCAGCTTGCCGTCTGCCAGTTCCTCTTCCACCAGAAAGCGCGGCAGCAATGCGACGCCACAGCCGACTTGAGCGGCGCGGATGCACATATAAAAGGTTTCGAAGCGCGGGCCGTGGTAGCTGTGTTCGGTGTGGTAGCCCTGACTGTCGAACCAGTCATGCCACGCCTGAGGCCTGGAGGCGTTTTGCAGCAGGACCAGGTCGGTGAGTTGCGTCGGGTCGGCAAACGGTACCTCCGGCAGGCTGCCGGGAGCACACACAGGCACCAACTCTTCGCTGAACAGCTTCAGGCATTCGGTACCGGGGCGTGACCCCTGGCCGAAGTAGAACGCCAGATCGCTGCGACCCTGCAGCAAGTCGTCGGCTTCCTGTTCGTTGCACAGGTCCAGATGGATCGACGGATGACGCAGCCGCCAGCCTTTGAGGCGTGGGACCAGCCAGCGCGCGCCGAAGGTCGACGGTGTCGAGACGCGCAGGACTTCGGTTTCGCCGCCGTAGGAACGCAAGTAATGCGTCGACATCTCGACCTGCGTGAGGATTTTCCGTACTTCCACCAGATACAGATCGCCCGCCGGGGTCATTTGCAGGCGTCGACGCACCCGGCGAAACAGCAGGTGCTGCAATAGCTCTTCCAGTTGTGCCACCTGCTTGCTGACGGCGCTCTGGGTCAGGTTCAATTCTTCGGCAGCCCGGGTAAAGCTCAAATGCCGGGTCACGGCTTCGAAACACTGCAGGGCAGCGATCGATGGCAAATAGCGTTTGTTCAGCATGGGCGGTCCTTTTGTTCTTGTTTCTTTATTGCCAGCAATGCACAGCATGAATAAACGGAATGATATCTCTCTTAATGGTCGTTTGTTGAGTAACCTGCGTGGCGCTAAAACTACAGGTCTGATCAGTCGTGTTGCTGCGACTGCACCCGTTCCGTTTTTTGCTTGAGGAGTGACCCATGGTTGCCGCATTGCTTGATCGTCTTGGTGTAAACCCGGCCCTGTACCAGAACGGCAAAGTGCCTGTGCATTCGCCCATCGACGGCAGTCGCATCGCCGCCGTGAACTGGGAAGGCGCCGCTGAAGTCGAGCAGCACATCAGTCGCGCAGATCATGCGTTCGAGCTGTGGCGCAAGGTGCCGGCGCCGCGCCGTGGCGAGCTGGTGCGTCAACTGGGCGACATCCTGCGTGAGTACAAGGCCGATCTCGGCGAGCTGGTGTCGTGGGAAGCGGGCAAGATCACCCAGGAAGGTCTGGGCGAGGTTCAGGAGATGATCGACATCTGCGATTTCGCCGTCGGTCTGTCCCGTCAGTTGTACGGCTTGACCATCGCTTCCGAGCGTCCTGGCCACCACATGCGCGAAACCTGGCATCCGCTGGGCGTGGTTGGCGTGATCAGTGCGTTCAACTTCCCGGTCGCGGTCTGGGCCTGGAACGCCACGCTGGCGCTGGTCTGCGGTAACCCGGTGATCTGGAAACCGTCGGAGAAAACCCCGCTGACCGCCCTGGCCTGCCAGGCGCTGTTCGATCGCGTGCTGAAGAACTTCAGCGACGCACCGCCGCACCTGAGCCAGGTCATCATCGGCGGTCGCGATGCCGGCGAAGCCTTGGTTGATGATCCGCGTGTCGCGCTGGTCAGCGCCACCGGCAGCACCCGCATGGGGCGCGAAGTTGCGCCGAAAATCGCCGCACGCTTCGCCCGCAGTATTCTCGAACTGGGTGGCAACAACGCGATGATCCTGGGCCCAAGCGCCGACCTGGACATGGCCGTTCGTGCGATTCTGTTCAGCGCCGTCGGCACCGCCGGCCAGCGTTGCACCACCTTGCGTCGCCTGATTGCCCATGAGTCAGTCAAAGAAGAAATCGTCACTCGCCTGAAAGCCGCTTACTCCAAAGTGCGCATCGGCCATCCGCTGGAAGGCAACCTGATCGGCCCGCTGATCGACAAGCAAAGCTTCGAGAACATGCAGGACGCGCTGGAGCAGGCCTTGAGCGAAGGCGGCAAGGTGTTCGGCGGCAAGCGTCAACTGCAAGACAAGTTCCCGAATGCCTACTACGTATCGCCAGCCATCGTCGAAATGCCGGAGCAGAGTGATGTGGTCTGCCACGAAACCTTCGCACCAATTCTGTACGTGGTCGGCTACAGCGACTTCAACGAAGCCTTGCGTCTGAACAATGCCGTGCCGCAAGGCCTGTCCTCGTGCATCTTCACCACCGATGTGCGTGAAGCCGAGCAGTTCATGTCGGCGGTAGGCAGTGACTGCGGCATTGCCAACGTCAACATCGGCCCGAGCGGTGCGGAAATCGGCGGCGCGTTCGGTGGCGAGAAAGAAACCGGCGGCGGCCGTGAGTCGGGCTCCGATGCATGGCGCGGCTACATGCGTCGTCAAACCAACACCGTGAACTACTCGCTGGAGTTGCCGTTGGCCCAGGGCATCACGTTCGATTAAATACAACTTTTGAACCCATGAAGATCACTGTGGGAGCGGGCTTGCCCGCGATGGCAATCGGTCAGTCACCTGGATGTTGAAGGTGCTGACGCTATCGCGGGCAAGCCCGCTCCCACAGGTAAATGGTGTGTTAGTTAGGTTTCTGTTGGAGTCTGGCAATGCCGTTACGCGAAGAGTGTCTGTGGGAAAAACTGACGCCGCAAAGGCCCGACAACGCGGCGCTCAAGGGGGAAGTGAAGGTCGATGTCTGCGTCATCGGCGCCGGGTTTACCGGTTTGTCGGCGGCGGTGCATCTGCTGGAACAGGGCAAGACCGTTTGCGTGCTGGAAGCCCATCGCGCCGGGCATGGCGGCTCGGGGCGCAACGTCGGGCTGGTCAACGCGGGCATGTGGATTCCCCCGGACGAGATTGAAGCCGGGTTTGGCACTGAGGTCGGCAGCCAGCTCAACCGCATGCTCGGTGCGGCGCCATCCCTGGTGTTCAGCCTTGTGGATAAATACAACATCGATTGCCAGTTGCGCCGCGAAGGCACGCTGCACATGGCGCACAACGC
>NZ_RCOE01000203.1:23634-27012 GCF_004321495.1 Pseudomonas sp. Sample_10 | reverse complement strand
GCGGCAAGGTGCATGACATCGCCTACCTCGGCGGCCACTCGGTGTTCTACGTCGAGCTGCCCGGCGGCAAGGTTGTCCAGTCGTTCATGGCCAACGCCGAACGCCGGGGCGCGCGTCCGACCTGGGACGATCAGGTCTACGTGTGGTGGGAAGACGACAGCGGCGTGGTACTGCGCGCATGAGAACCTTCAATCAGCAATTCCTGCGCCTGGTGCCCAGTGGGCGAAAACTGGTGATCGGCATTCCATTCGTATGGCTGTGCCTGTTCTTCATGTTGCCGTTCTTCCTGGTAATGAAGATCAGCTTCTCGGAAGCCGCGCTGGCCATTCCGCCTTACTCGGAGATCTACACCTACGCCGAGCAGAAATTCAACCTGCTGCTCAATATCGGCAACTACACGTTGCTGGGTGAAGACGAGTTGTACCTCTCGGCATACCTCGGTTCGTTGAAGGTCGCATTCTTCAGCACACTGGCGTGCCTGGTGATCGGTTTCCCGATGGCCTACGCCATTACCAAGGCGAGCAAGGAAGCGCAAAACGTCCTGATGCTGCTGATCATGATGCCGACCTGGACCGCGATCCTGATCCGCGTCTACGCGTGGATGGGCATTCTCAGCAACAACGGTTTGCTCAACGGCTTCCTGATGTGGACAGGCCTGACCTCACACCCGATCGAGATCCTCAACACCAACATCGCGGTGTATATCGGCGTCGTTTACGCTTACTTGCCGTTCATGATCCTGCCGCTCTACGCCAACCTGGTGAAGCACGATCAGAGCTTGCTGGAAGCCGCGTCGGACCTGGGTTCGAGCACCTTCAACAGCTTCTGGAAAATCACCGTGCCGCTGGCCAAGAACGGCATCATCGCCGGTTGCATGCTGGTGTTCATTCCGGTGGTGGGCGAGTTCGTGATCCCGGAACTGCTGGGTGGTCCGGAGACCCTGATGATCGGTCGCGTACTGTGGCAAGAGTTCTTCAACAACCGTGACTGGCCGGTGGCATCCGCGCTGGCGGTGGTCATGCTGTTGATCCTGATTGTGCCGATTCTGCTGTTCAACCGCAGCCAGGCCAAAGAGATGGAGGCACGGGGATGAAACGTTTCGGGTTTTCAAAATTGATGCTGGTGTTCGGCCTGTCGTTCATCTACCTGCCGATGCTGATCCTGGTGATCTACTCGTTCAACGCATCGAAACTGGTGACGGTGTGGGGCGGCTGGTCGTTCAAGTGGTACGCCGGTCTGCTCGACAACTCGCAACTGATGGGTTCGGTGGTGCGCTCGCTGGAAATCGCCTGCTACACGGCAATCGCAGCAGTCGCACTGGGGACATTGGCCGCGTTCGTGCTGACCCGTGTCACGCGTTTCAAGGGCCGTACGTTGTTCGGTGGCCTGGTCACCGCGCCGCTGGTGATGCCCGAGGTGATTACCGGCCTGTCGCTGTTGCTGCTGTTCGTGGCCATGGCGCAGTTGATCGGTTGGCCGATGGAGCGTGGCATCGTCACGATCTGGATCGCCCACACCACGTTTTGTGCCGCCTACGTGGCAGTGGTAGTCTCCGCCCGCCTTCGCGAACTGGACCTGTCCATCGAAGAAGCGGCCATGGACCTCGGCGCCAAGCCATTCAAGGTGTTTTTCCTGATCACCATTCCGATGATCGCGCCGTCACTGGCAGCGGGCGGCATGATGTCGTTCGCCTTGTCGCTGGATGACCTGGTGTTGGCGAGCTTCGTTTCCGGCCCGGGTTCGACGACCCTGCCGATGGAAGTGTTCTCGGCGGTGCGTCTGGGTGTGAAGCCTGAG
Organism: Pseudomonas sp. Sample_10; assembly: GCF_004321495.1. Taxonomy (NCBI): domain Bacteria; kingdom Pseudomonadati; phylum Pseudomonadota; class Gammaproteobacteria; order Pseudomonadales; family Pseudomonadaceae; genus Pseudomonas; species Pseudomonas sp. Sample_10. Next base: position 25,215 of record NZ_RCOE01000203.1, on the reverse strand, counting down.
ATCAATGCCGTGGCCAGCCTGATTCTGTTGGCTGTTTCGATCGTGACCTTCATGGTCTGGTATTTCAGCCGACGTGCCGAAGCCAGCCGTAAACGCGCGATCCAGGAAGCGATGGAGCAGACCGCCAGCGAATCCTGGCAGGCGCCCGAGAAGAAGATGTTGGGAGCGACGGCGTAAGTCGCTGGGACTTGCTCCTTGTGGCGAGGGAGCTTGCTCCCGCTTGAGTGTGCAGCACTCACACAATTTTGGGGCCGCTGCGCAGCCCAGCGGGAGCAAGCTCCCTCGCCACAGGCACTGGGTTAACCCCCCAGACAGGCACTGTATAAAGCCCCCGGGTATTGGGGCTCACTGCCACAGGTTCTGAATTCTGATTTTTGTTTTGTGTATTTGAATAAGAAAAGAAATGGAGTTGTACCGATGAAAATGTTTGGCAGGACTCTGCTGACACTGTCCTTATTGGGCGCGATCGCCTCGGGCGCCCAGGCCAATGACAAGGTTCTGCGCGTCTACAACTGGTCGGATTACATTGCCCCGGACACGGTCAAGAAGTTCGAAGACGAGACCGGCATCCGCGTGACCTACGATGTCTTCGACAGCAACGAAACCCTTGAAGCGCGCCTGCTGGCGGGCAAATCCGGCTATGACATAGTCGTGCCGTCCAACAGTTTCCTGGCCAAGCAGATCAAGGCCGGCGTCTATCGGGAACTGGACAAATCGAAGCTGCCGAACTGGAAAAACCTCAATCCGGTATTGCTGAAAAACGCCTCCGCCAGCGACCCGGACAACGCTCATGCGTTCCCGTACATGTGGGGTTCGATCGGCATCGGCTTCAACCCGGCCAAGGTCAAGGAAGTGCTGGGTGCCAACGCGCCGACCAACTCCTGGGACTTGCTGTTCAAACCGGAAAACGCTGAAAAACTCAAAGCCTGCGGTATCAGTTTCCTCGATTCGCCGACCGAAATGATCCCGGCCGCCCTGCACTACCTGGGTTACCCGGTCAACGACCGCGACAAGGCGCACATCGCCGAAGCTGAAGCGCTGTTCATGAAGATTCGCCCGTCGGTGTCTTACTTCCATTCGTCGAAGTACATCTCTGACTTGGCCAACGGCAACATCTGCGTCGCCGTCGGCTACTCCGGCGACGTGTTGCAAGCCAAGGCCCGCGCCGAGGAAGCCGGCGACAAGGTGAAGATTGACTACAGCATCCCGAAAGAAGGTGCCGGCAGTTTCTACGACATGGTTGCCATCCCGCGTGATGCGGCGAACGTCGAAGAGGCCTATCAGTTCATGAACTTCCTGATGCGCCCGGACATCATCGCCGAGATCACCAACAACATCGGCTACAGCAACGCCAACGCGGCGGCAACGCCTTTGGTGGATGAGGCGATTCGCAACGACCCGGGGTCGTACCCGCCTGAAGCCGTAATGGCGACGTTGTATGCCATTCCTGACCAGCCGATTGCCGTACAGCGGATCATGACCCGCGGCTGGACCAAGGTGAAGTTGGGTAAATAACGGCGCAGAGAGTGGGCACGCCTCAAGGGACGCTCTGCGTTCCAGCTCTGACGAGGGACGCGGAGC
>NZ_RCOE01000203.1:0-23624 GCF_004321495.1 Pseudomonas sp. Sample_10 | reverse complement strand
GTGGGCACGCCTCAAGGGACGCTCTGCGTTCCAGCTCTGACGAGGGACGCGGAGCGTCCCGGGCTACATTCCCACGCGGAGCATGGGAACGATCAAATAACGGCGCGGAGTGAGGATCGTTCCCACGCTCTGCGTGGGCACGCCTCAAGGGACGCTCTGCGTTCCAGCTCTGACGAGGGACGCGGAGCGTCCCGGGCTACATTCCCACGCGGAGCATGGGAACGATCAAGGAAGTAACGATCGAGGTTTACCTTCATGCAGCGCCTTACCACCGCTGCATCGCTCACCTGGCTCCTCGGTTAAGGTGAAGTTTGGCGCCCTCGGGCGCCTTTTTTTGTCTGGCGTTACGCAGTGCCCAGAGGCCATTCGGCCAGTGCCCGATAGCGGCCCTTGTGGGATTCGAACAGGATGAAGCGATCGGCGCGCAGGAAAAATTCCGGCGCCGTGACGGCCTCGGGCAGGGGTGCGCGAAAGTCGCGGGCCAAGGTCAGGTGCGGGCGAAATTCCCGGGGGGCGTCTTCCAGGCCAAAGGGCAACAAGGCCTGTTCCAGGTCATACACCAGGCGCAACAATGCCGGCGGTGCCTGTTCCGGCGCCAGTACCAGCGCCCCTGCCCTGCGCCAGACATCCAATCGGTCGAGCACCACCGTCAGTCGCGCGCCCGATGTGCGCACAGATGCGGCTGCCTCACAGATATCAGCGATTCGCGCGTTATCGATCGAACCGAGAAATTTCAGGGTCAGGTGAAAGTTCTCCGCCGGCACCGGGCGTCCACTCCTCAATTGCAATGCGCCACGCCATTGGGCGATGGCCTTGCGTTGTGCCGGCGCGCAGTCCAGGGCAAAGAACAGCCGTTTGAACGGCTCACGGGATTCGTCATTCATGCAGGGGGATCTCTGGCTGGCTCACTTGAGTCTACAACCGACGGGCCGTTTCTGGCGCATGACGGCATGCACGTTATAGTTCAAGCAAGCGAACCATCAGGAAGCGGCCATGCGTCAGATCCTCAGCAAAGAACCATGGTGGGCCGCACCACCCAAGCCCGGGCAGGACGAATTCGAGCTGGAATGGGGCTGGCTGGTGCATTACAGCGAAGGCGAACCGCGTTTCGAGTTCATTCGTGAACGGCCGACGGACGATGAAATCCGCGGGCGCAAGAGTTGCAGGATCACCCCGGCGGCAGAGTGATCCTGCGTTACGCTGTCAGGCTTCAAGCAGCTGTTCAAATCCACCGTAAATCATTCTTTGGCCATCGAACGGCATCGGATTGACGTCCGGTTTCATGCGCGGGTCTTGCATCATTTTGTCCATGCCGGCATTGCGGGTGTCCTTGTCCGGCCAGACGATCCAGCCGAATGCCACGGTTTCGCCTTCCTTGAGTTTCACCGCCATCGGAAAAGAGGTGACGGTGCCTTGCGGCACGTCTTCGCCCCAGCATTCGACCACACTCAAGGCGCCATTTTCCTTGAAAACCGCCGCAGCGATTTCGGCGTGTTTTTTGTATTGCTCGCGATTGGCGGTAGGCACCGCCGCGACAAAACCATCGATGTAAGACATGAGTCATCTCCTTGCTTCATGGGTTGATCTGCTGGTTAGTCGATTCGGTCGGACTCCAATCGACAGTTCCCACGCTGACACCGACCGGCGGTTGCGCACTTTGCGCCAGATTGCCTTCGATCTGCCCCGCCATGTACAACGTTCCGGCCATCACGCCACTGGTCGGGCTTTGCACCATCTTCGTCCAGGCCTTGTCGAAGGTGTTGCCCAGACTGCTGCGAATCAGCGCCTCGCTGTCCGGCCGGTCGCTGGCCTGGATCAACGCACGTATCCCCGCGACACCGACGGTAATCAAGCCACCGGCGAGTTTTCCCGCCGCCGCCGCCACGGCACTGGCCGCACCGCGAGGGGCCATTTCCGCCTCGATTCGCTGACTGGCACGCTTGGCAACCGGCGCCATGGCGGTGTCGGTCGAATCGACGCCTTTCTCGCCACCGGCCTTGTGTACCTTGTCGATGAGCGCGGCATAGGCCGGCAGCGAGTTCAACGTCTCGGCGTGAACGATTTGATACAGCGAAGCATCCCGGGCCGATGGCGGCCCGAGGGCTATCGCCGGGACTTTCTGGATCCGGCCATTGAGTTGAGCCATCGGCACGCCGTGGCGCTGGGAGATTTTCTGCAACTCTTCCCTGAGGATGTCGACGTAAAACGCCGACGCCAGACTGAGTATCGCGTCCGGATCAATCTCCACCGCCACTGGAGCCAGTACCTTTTCCTGGTATTTCTCCAGCAAGTAAGCGGCCAGGCGCTTTTCCGAGGTGTCCCGCTCGCCCTTGGCGCTGATGGTGTACCAACTGACCTTCATCGACAGCCATTCCTGGGTCCAATAGCTGCTGAACCAGGGGATGAAGTTTTCTTCGGTCAACTGATAGACCCGCGTGCGCCAGTAATCCATGGCGCCACGGGCGTAGATTCTGGTTTGTTCGGTGGCGGATTGCGATGCGCTGACGATTTCCTGATCGACTTGTTGCCAGGTACTTGGCGAGATCATGACCTGCGGCACTTCCACCGGCGCACGCGGAGCTGTGGCGCATCCCGCCAACAGCAGCAGCATGACGACGATCAGCGAGCGCCGATTCAAGATCGCGGTTCCCTAAAGTCTGCGCCAAACCAAATGCCCGACGCTCAAAAACCCTTGATTTGAGTATAGGTGGCAGTCCTTGCCCGCTGGTTGTTGATGTTGTTCTTAATGCCTTCATCGACAGCAGGCTGGCTCCTGCAAGGGACTACTGTGGCAGCCAGCCTGCTGGCGAAGCCCGACCATCACTGCCATCGATACTCACCATCGCCACGAATGCCTTCCGCTCCAAAACCGTCAGCGTAGGATCAGTTTCAACCCCACACGAAACCCTGTAGCGGAGGTTCGAATCATGCTGATCCATCTCCTGACCTGTCTGGCCCTGACGGCCTCCACGTTGAGCGTATTCGCCTGGTTCGTTCTCTCCGAGGAGCGCACGTCATGATCAACGAAGTCACCCTGGCCGTGAGCTTCCCGGTGTTCGGCAACAACTACTACTCGCAGCAATTCGAGTCCCGTAAGGTGTTGACACTGATGTTCGACGAAAAATTCGAAGACTTGCTGATTCCAGCTGCCGGCAATCATTTCAACAACGAAGTGGTGGGGCTCAACGATCAGTTCCGCTTTCTCAACGATGTGTTGGCCGAGCATTTGCTGGCGACCGAAGTCGCCGCTAACGCCCGTCGCCATCAATACTTTTGAGCAATTGTCCCAGCCCCTCGGCGAAACCGGTCGGCGGGGCCATGGCAAACCGCTTGAGCAGTCGGCTGTTGTCGGCGCGCGAATGCTTGATGTCACCGTTGCGCGGCTTGTCGTAGTTCAACGTCAGTGGCCGCCCGAGCAATTCGCCTAGCATCGACGCCAGATCATTAACGCTGGTGGAACGGTTGAACCCGACATTGACTGGGTCACTGCCGGGTTGAACATCACCGACAGCCTGTACGAGGATCTTGACCAGGTCGTCTACGTAAACGAAATCCCGTGTTTGCTCCCCATCGCCGTAAACGGTGATCGGGAGTTTTTTTTGCGCCCGCTCGCTGAAAATACTGATCACGCCGGAGTAAGGCGACGAAGGGTCCTGGCGCGGACCATAGACATTGAAAAATCGCAGAATGACCGGCTCAAGATGATGTTGACGACGATAGAAATCCAGAAAGTGTTCGCTGGCCAGTTTGTCGGCGGCATAGGGGGTCAGCGGTTCTTTCACAGTGTCCTCGGTGATCGCGGTGCCTTCGCCATTGTTGCCATAGATCGCCGCACTGGAGGCAAAAACCACCCTCTTTACCCCTTCCTGGCGCATCGCCTCACAAATGTTCAAGGTGCCGACAAAATTACTTTGATGGGTCGCAACCGGGTCGTCTACCGATGCTTGCACTGAAGCTACCGCGGCCAGATGCACCACAGCGCTGCAATCTTTCATCGCCCTCGCCACTGTCGGCCCGTCGGCGACGTCCCCCACCACCAGGGTCAAATGGCAGCGATCAATCGGCAGGTTAGATAATTTGCCCGTAGATAGATCATCCAGAACACGCACGCCATAGCCTTTTTCAAGCAGCGCTTCGACCAGGTGCGAGCCAATGAAGCCGGCCCCTCCCGTCACAAGAATTCGCTCAGTCATGACTTATTCTCTCTCTTGCTCGGTGGCGGAGGGACGAACCATGGCGATGAAATCGCCTATTTCATCGATGAATTCACGGCCGTCAGTGAGCATTTTTTTCCAGTCAGTGGGAAAGCGCACATTCAATGGCAATTGATCGATTCGCCAGCGTGGCGATAGAGGCCGATCAAACCGCGCGGCAACCTGCAGGCCCATTTCGCTGGCGGCAAACGGCCCGCGCAACACCGTCGGCGTACGTCCGGCGCTGTCCACCGCCTGAACCACGTGGGCGGTCAACCACTCGCCGTCCGGCATGCGTACACGCAACGGCTGACCAATGGCGGCGTAGCTGATGTTCAGTGGCTCCAGATAAATCCACAGCAGCGGATCTTCCAATTGCTCGATGCGCATCAGCAAGGTGCCGGCGCCGACGTTTTCCCCAGGGTTGACCAAAACTTCTGCCACCCGTCCGCTCTGCGCGGCCGCGACCGGCAGCGCGGCAAGCCGCGTCTGCAACCATGCTTGCTCGGCACTGCGCTGTGCCTTATCTCGCTCATCACTCAAGGGCGATTGACTGGCCTGTTGCTCGCGTCGTTCAAACGCCAGCAGATCGGCCCTGAAACTGTCGAGTTCGGACTGGGCGGACAACACCTCTCCCCGGGAAACCGCGCCGCGTACCACGAGCTCTTCAAGCACCTTCACGCGGTCTTCCGCGCGGGCGATACGGGTCCTGAGCAATTGACGTTCGCGGCCACCGAGCTTGGCATTGCTCAAGCGCATCGTATCGGCCGGTATGGCCGCAAGTTGCGCCAGCCGCGCACGCCATTCGGGGTTGTCGAGGTTAACCAGCGGCTGGTCGATCCGCACCTGCTCCCCCGCCTTGACGAACAATTGCTCGACCCGCCCGGCATCCCGCGCTCGGACCTCAAGAATCGGCAGGCGCAATTGCGCCGGCGCGTCGATCATCCACATCCCGTAAACCAACTTGCCACCCAGCCAGATCAAGGGGCTCGCCACCAATAACAGAATCAGATACCAGCGCACCCGGAACGCCATGCGTTTGCCCGGTGCGTAAAGCACCGTCAAGCCTTGTTCCTGAGTAGGGCTCAATTCTTTGCGACTATCGAAACGAATCTTCATGACGGCTCACCGTTTTGGAAAGTCTCGCCAGGCTTGCCAGTCAATTCCGGCAATCCCTTGAGGTTGCAGTTGCTCGCGCCAGACACTGGCCTGGTGTTGCAACTGTTCAGTCGATGCACCGGCCCAGGATTCGGTGGAATCCAGTTGCGGCTCCGTACTTTGCGCCAGGCGAAATTGCAGATCGGGCCAGCGTTTGGCGATAGCCTCTGCTCGTTGCGCACTGTTTTTCGGGTTGCGGGTGTAGATCATCAGGCTGACCTGGCGCACACCCGCTTCGGGAAGCCCACAGGGCACACAGGTTTCTCCGGGTTTTGCGTCGCCAAACCAGCGGGGGTGGCTGGAAATTTCCACCGGCCAAGGGCTTTCGCGGGCCGCCAGGCGCAAAGTGTCGAGCCAGTCTTTCAAACGCTGGTCAGGCACCGGTACGCCCAGTTGCTCGACCTCCAGGTCGAGATGCAGGCTGGTGAAGGAAAGGCCGTCGAGTTTTGCCAGTAAATCGCTGAGCTGATGACGCCCCTCAGGCTTTATCCATTCCGGATCGCCAAGCAACACGCTGATCTGCATCCCTGCTCCGGTCGCTTGCTGCAGTAATTGCTCCAGTTGTTCACGCGTGGTGCCAAGGTCCTTGATCTGGGCGGCCTTGAGGCCCAGGTAAATCTTGTCCATACCGGCCTTGCGCAATGCCGCAAGTTCAGCCCCCCGATGCTCGGGATCGAGCAAGGCTTCGCTGTCCCAGACGTAACTGGCCTGGGACCACTGCGAAGGTGCAGCGTGCACCACTTGCGGCGCAATCAGCAGCGTCATGGCGAGCAGAATCGATCGCATATCAAAACCTCGTGGCCCGTTTAAGTACCCACCACGGCGCCATCGAGCTTTCTTCGTGTCCGCGACGAAACATTTCATTGAGCATTGCCACGGCGCTCCAACAGCGCAGTATCAGCATGAACAGCGGAAAGACCGGCACCAGCACCCCCAAGGTCATGTCCTTGCGGGGCCGGTCCGAGACCATCACCAACATGGCCAGGAACAATATCGAGGTGATCATCAGGTACAACAGGTAAACCATCACGAACAGAATCAGCAACGTCTTGCCCGGCAGAACGAACAACGCAACCAAGGTGTAGGTGAGGATCAGGAAAGGCAGCACCAGCTGGAAAAAGAAGCCCGTGAGCAGGATCATCAGGAAGGTGCGCCAGCCCAGCAGCTTGGGGTCGATGTTGTGGTTGTGCTTTCTGATATAGAGAAAGTACAGGTCGCCGTCCCAGCGCAGGCGCTGCATCAGAAACTCGCGAAGGGTCTTGGGTGCATCGGTGTGGCCGATCGCTTCAGGCTCGAACGGGATTCTCAGGTTGTGGCGCTTGAAGTAGCTCTTGATCCGCAACGTCAGGTCCAGGTCTTCGGCGGTATGCGTGTTCCAGCCACCGATTTTCACCAGGAAGCTGCGGCGAAACGCACCGAAGGCCCCCGAGACGTTGTTGACCAGATTCCATTCCGACAAACCGATTTTCGACATGTGGATGGACAACAGATACTCCAGCGCCTGCATCGCGGTCACCCATGATGACCAGACGTTGCGCACCCGCAGGCTACCGGCAACCGCCGGCACCGAAGGGTCCTCGAAGTGCCGCACGATGGAGCTGACCATGTTGTTGTCAAAGGACGTATCGCCATCGAGGGCCATGACAATGTCCCCGCTGGCCAGTGACAGGCCGGCGTTCAATGACGACACCCGTCCGCCTCGCTGCCATTTGGCGATAGGTCGCAAATGGCGCCTGGGGTACAGATACGCATCGACCTTGAAACCGCGTACGGCGCTGAGCGTCGCTTGATTGACCGTGGCGCCGTCGACCACCGGAATCATCTCGATATGGCCGGGGTAGGTCTGTTCGCACAGGCTCAACAGTGTGGTTTGTACATCAAGGCCTTCGCTGTAGCAGGTAATGATGCAAGAGACCCGGGGTCGATAGACACTGGTCTTGGGCACGCGCGTGCGCCGACGAGTGAACCAGCGCAGCACACCGAGCATCACCATGACCATCAACGGCAATTCGAACATCAGAAACAGGGGGAACAGCATGTAAAACAATCGGCTCAACCCGTCCGCTCCCATCAAGGCACTGAGCAGGCTGTAAAGTTGCTCCATGAATGGGCTCATCTCGCATCACCCAATTCGCCGGCCAGTCGGGCCAGCAGCAGTTCACCATCTTCCTGATCGAGGAGCTCCTTGGGTGCGGTGATGCTGACTAACCGTAAGGACACGTCACTGATTTCCGGCGCGGAAAACAGCTCGGCGACTCGGCCGAGACGCTGCTTGACCGATTCCAGCCCCTTTTCGTCAGTATTGGGCAACATGATCCAGAAAAACTCTTCGGTGCTTCGAGAGCAGCGATCCGTTTCCCTGACCGACTCCTGCAGACGATCGGCGACACTGTCGATGAACGCATGGCCACGCTGTTCACCCAGACGCGTCAACGTGCCGGCCAGGTTGACAAAACGCAGGCCGATCAAGGAAAAAGCCGGGTTCGAATAGCGGCGAACGATCTGGATCTGCCAGTTCAGCAGATCAAAGAAGTCCTTGCCGCCCAGCAGGTTGAGCCTGCCAAAGTGCCGAGACGAACGCTCGCTGAATTCCTGCCGGCAACGAAACCGCCCCGCTTCGGCCAAGCGAAAATCCCGGACTTCTCGCACCCGCAGTTTGTCGGGCGTGTGCGACAACCCGCAATCCAGGCAACGCGCTTGCACTTCGGCATCGACAAAAAACGCCTGGCACGAGCGGCAGCGGTAGTTCTCCATCGGACGGTCGTAATCGCTACCGATGTGACGCAAGCGGTTCAGACAATTGGGGCACAACAGCACGCCATCCTTGAGAAATGATTCCTGAGGCCCGACATGCCCGCAGGTAAAGCAATGCAATGACGGTTGCCGTGATATGTCCATGGCATGACATTCGGCACAGACGTCGATGTAATTGAGCCGCCCCGAACCGCAGTCCGAGCACAACCGGACGCGGTCGATCAGTACGCCCTCCTCCAGCCATTCCTGCTGCACCATCAAACCGAGCCAGACAAACGGGTTGATCGGTTCGTTATCCGCCAGGGCATCCAGCAACGGATAACGGTAATGCTGAGGCACCTGTGGGTCTCGCAGGGCGTACACCTGGGCGTTGTCACGCAGCCACAGCCAGGTCAACACCCGACTTTCGAAACGCTCCTGCCCCGATCCCTTCTTGAAAAGCCGGAAGCGCTCCAGCCAGTTCGCCCAAAGCGTTTTTATTTCGCTGGACTCAACCGGGCACGCTCCGTCACCCAGGGCTTCACACCAGCCATCCTGGTCGCGACAACAGTAGATGAGCGTGTAGCGATAGGGCTCGGTCGAGCGCAGTTTGCGAAGAACTTTTGCTGCGTAGGCGGCGGGCATGTCCAACAGGACGACATCAAATGCGACTGCAGCCAACAGACTGCCGAGATCGGTAAAGTGCTCAAGCTCGGGAAGGTTCAATCCGGGAGCTCTATTACCGAGTATCGCAATCCGCGGGTTTTGAGTGGGCATGACGCACGTCCTCTTCAGAAAAGCCAGCGGGGTGAACGGAGGGTACCAACACTAGCATCGCATTAGAAAAGCGTGTGCTTTTATTGTGAAGTTATTTTTTTATCTTATTTGCGCAACGAACCTTCCGAGATCGCATAATGTTTTTAAATATCCGATAATATGCATAGCCAGCACACCAACAAGTTTATTTATTATATTAATCAAAGGCTTGCGATCACATCAAAACATTAATCCATCCACCTCATGACTACTGGTTAATTGCCATCAACTAATAGCATCACGCCACCTAACGTATTTGCAATCAACTTTCATTCACAAAAAAAACGGATCCAAATAACAATTGTTGGCAATACCTCACAATGACCGACAAGTTCAGGATCATTTATAACGTACCGCCAACTTTTTATTGCCTGAATATTCCGAGTCGCATAACTGTTACATACCTGAAACAGTGATTGTTTCAAGAACGTACACATGAAACTTTATTGTGTGCAAACCTCCCGAAGGCATCCACGTAACCACTGATGCACGGGGTCGGCGTCCTGTCGGGGGTGCCAGAACATGGCGACGGAAAAGTGCGCAAGGGAAAGCGGCAGCGCAAAGCTGTACATCCCGACTCGCGCCGCGCTGGTGTGTCGCTCCGGCACGCTTGCGATCAGATCCGAAGATCGCGCCAATGCCAATGCCGTCGAGAATCCGGCCACGATGGTCACGGCGCGTCGCTGCAATGCCAGGAGGTGCAGTGCTTCATCGATCGGACCGTTTTCGAGACCGCGGCGGGACACGCTGATGTGTTGACCCGCTGCGTAGCGCTCGGGGGTGATGGAGCCTTTGCTCAATGGGTGCCCCTCACGTACCACCCCGATGAATCGGTCGCGGAACAAGCCTTGGGTCAACAGCTCCGGGCTGGCGGTTTTACCCACCACGCCGGTTTCCAGGTCGACCGTGCCGTTGCGCAGTGAAGTGCTGTCCTTGTCGGGTTTACTGACGAAGCACAAACGTATGCCCGGTGCCTGTTCGGTGACTCGGGCGATCAGCGCGGCGCCGAAGTTTTCGACGAAGCCTTCGCTGGTGCGCAAGCTGAAGGTGCGCTTTAGACAGCTCAGGTCCGGTTGCTCGGCCGGGCGTAGCACCGCTTCTGCCTGCTGCACCAATTCCCTGACATGCTCGCGCAGTGCCAGCGCCCGCGGCGTTGGCACCAGGCCACGCCCGGCCCGAACCAGCAGCGGATCGCCCATGGTTTCGCGCAAACGCGCCAGCGCCCGACTCATCGCCGACGGACTCAGGCGCAGGCGCTTGGCGGCCCGAGCGACGCTGCCTTCGCTGAGCAGGACATCGAGGGTAAGCAGCAAGTTGAAGTCGGAACCGGACATGATCGCACCGTAACTGAGTGAAGTGGCGTCAGGCGCACGTATCAAGTGCAAGCCGTGCGTCTTCCGCCATGTTAGGCGCGAACGTAGATTGGCGGTAGCTCCAATCGGGAGCCGCCACAAAGAGATACGGCATGGAAACTACATCAGTTGGCTTACCCGCTCTGTCGGTCAAATGGGCACTGCTCAGCCTGTCATCATCAATGCTGCTGTCTTCCTTGGGCACCAGCATCGCCAACGTGGGTTTGCCGACGTTAGCCGAGGTATTCACAGCATCCTTTCAACAAGTGCAATGGATCGTTCTCGCCTATCTGCTGGCGATTACCACGCTGATCCTCAGCGTCGGGCGCTTGGGTGACCTCATCGGACGTCGTCGTTTGCTGCTAGGCGGAATCGGCGTGTTCACGCTCGCGTCAGCCCTGTGCGGCCTGGCGCCAGGTCTTGAATGGCTGATTGGCGCGCGAGCGCTTCAAGGGCTTGGCGCGGCGATCATGATGGCACTGACATTGGCTTGTGTCAGCGAGACCGTCGGCAAAGAAAAGACCGGTAGCGCCATGGGCCTGCTGGGAACGATGTCGGCCATCGGCACGGCGCTGGGGCCGTCGCTGGGTGGTCTGTTGATCGGCAGTTTCGGCTGGCGGGCGATTTTTCTGATCACCGTCCCTCTGGGCTTGCTGACTTTGCTGCTTGCCCTGCGCTACTTGCCTGAGGATCGGCCATCGGCCAGACCCGCGACTTTCGATCCGCTGGGCACTTTGGTACTGGCCTTGACCCTCGGCGCCTACGCGCTGGCCATGACCCTTGGTCGCGGTCATTTCGGCATGCTCAATCTTGCCCTGCTGCTGGCGGCATGCCTGGGGGTCGGTTTGTTCGCATGGGTCCAAGCGCGCGTTGCAGCGCCGCTGGTGCAAGTGGCGATGTTCCGCGACGCACAATTGAGTGGCAGCCTGATCATGAGCCTGTTAGTGACAACGGTTCTGATGAGCACCTTGGTGGTGGGGCCATTCTATCTGTCGCAGTCGCTCGGGTTGAGCGCTGTCGGGGTCGGGCTGGTGTTGTCGGTGGGGCCGTTGGTTGCCGCGTTGACGGGCGTTCCCGCCGGATACATTGCCGACCGCTTCGGTGCCCGGCGCATGACACTCGTCGGACTGATCGCCGTTGCCCTCGGTTGTTTCCTGTTATCGATACTGCCGAGCAGCCTGGGTATGGGGGGCTACATGGCGCCGCTGGTGGTGATCACGCTGGGCTACGCGGTGTTCCAGACCGCCAACAACACGATGGTCATGGCCGAGGTCCAGGCAGATCAACGGGGCGTGGTGTCCGGCCTGCTCAACCTGTCGCGGAATCTGGGGCTGATCACTGGGGCTTCGGTGATGGGTGCGGTATTCGCCATGGCCTCGGCAACGGTCGACATCACCACTGCGCATCCGGAGGCGATTGCCAGGGGCCTGCGTGTGACCTTTACTGTCGCGCTGGGCCTGATTGGCCTGGCGGGCCTGATCGCAGTGGGCAGCTGCACGCTGATCACAAAGCGTGATCAGCGTTGAACAAGCCTTGACGTTTATTTTTCCAGTTTCAGCAACGGCGTGTCTTTCTTGACGATGTAGGTCGCCAGTTCCGAAGCCTTGTCCTTGCCGACGTTCTTCGCGACATGGGCGGCGCCGGCGGGAATGTACAGTGAGTCACCGGCCTTGAGCGTGACGTTAGGCTGACCTTCGATTTCGTATTCGAATGTCCCTGCAATGACGTGGGCGACTTCGACTCCGGGATGCGAGTGTTTTGGCGAGACCACGCCCGGTTCGAAGTCGACGAGCACCTGGATCACTTCTCGCCCTTCTACATCCAGGTCGTGACGCACCAGATCGGTACGCTTGATGCCTGTCTGCCAGCTCTTGGCAGGGGCCTGGCCGGCGTCGGCGGTTGCCTTGTTTTCCTGGGCCTGAGACAGACCGCTGAACGCGGTGAGTGCTGCGGCGACAATAGCGGCGCCGAGCAGGCTGGCGGCGTTGGTTTTGTTATTTCGGGACATCGCAATTCTCCAATGAGCGCGGGATGAAAAATGCGCGGGGTGCCGTTGTGAGGCCGCTCCATTAGGCGACTTGCGTGTATCGCTGGCGTGTCACGCGGTGCGGTTTTTGTATGCGCAAGTAATGGTTGGCGATGGAGATACGTTCAGATACATGCGTCGCGTCTTTTGCGAAAATATTTTCCAAGGGGTTGATACCTTTTTCGCGACCGTTCGGTGTGTTGGGAAAGTTTCCTTTTTCCTTTGCTTGCGCAGGCATTGCCGAATGACATCCCGACCGCTTTCGAACCGCTGCAAACACCGGCTCCCCATGAATCTGCTGAGCCTGGCCATTGCCCTGTCCGCCATCGCCCCCGCACACCGCGTCTGGGCTGCCGAAGCCAGCCAAAGCGCTACGTCCCACACTTACGCCATCGGCGCCGGGCCACTGTCCAGCGTGTTGGCACAGTTCGCAGCGCAGTCGGGGGTGTTGTTGTCGTTCGACGCCGATTTGCTGAAAGATAAGAACAGCCAGGGCCTGCAAGGTGATTACACCGTACCGTCCGGTTTTGCCCGTTTGCTGCAAGGCAGTGGCTATTCGCTGATTGCCACCGGCGCCGACAGCTACACCGTGGCACCCCAGGTCAACAGCGGCGCAGCGCTGGAATTGGGCGCCACCACGGTCAGTGGCGTGGCAAGTGAAGCGGACACCTATGCGGGTGACCAGCTCGCCCGCTCAGCGCGCCTGGGGGTGCTGGGCAATCGCGATATCAATGACGTGCCGTTCAGCGTGGTCAGCTTCACCGCCAAGACCATCGAGGACCAGCAAGCGCGAACCGTCGGTGACGTGCTGCTCAACGATGCGTCGGTGCGCCAGTCCGCAGGTTTTGGCAACTTTTCTCAGGTGTTTACCATTCGCGGCCTGCCACTGACCACGGACGACATTTCGTTCAATGGCCTGTACGGCGTTCTGCCCCGGCAGATCATCACCACCGAAGCGCTGGAACGGGTCGAGCTGTTCAAAGGCCCGAATGCGTTCATCAACGGTGTGGCGCCAGGCGGCAGCGGTATTGGCGGCAGCGTCAACCTGGTGCCCAAGCGCGCGCAGGACACTCCGACCCGCAGCGCAAGCCTCGATTACGCCAGTGACAGCCAGGTCGGTGGGCACATCGACCTCGGCCAGCGCTTCGGTGATGACAACCGTTTCGGCGCGCGGGTCAACCTTGCCCAGCACGGCGGCGATACTGCCGTGGATGATGAAAGCGAGCATTCCCAGCTGATCGCCGTGGGCCTGGATTATCGCGGCGAGCGCCTGCGCGTCTCCACCGACCTTGGCTATCAGAAGCAGCGCATCAACAACGGGCGCTCGGTGGTCTACCCGACCGGCACCAAAGTCCCGCACGCGCCATCGGCCAAGGACAACTATGCCCAGGACTGGACCTGGTCGGAACTCGAAGACACCTACGGCATGGTCAACGGCGAATACGACCTCAACGACAACTGGACGGCCTACGCCGGTGGAGGTGCCAAGCACACCCGGGAAAACGGCCAGTATTCGTCGTTATACGTCGCCAACGACGGCAGCGGTAAAGTCGGCTTTCTCTATTCACCCCACGACGAAGACAACAAAAGCGCGATTGCCGGTTTGAACGGCCACTTCAACACTGGCCCGGTCTCGCATCAGATGAACGTTGGCTTGTCCGGCACCTGGGGCGAGCAACGTTCGGCATTCGAGGCGATCCTGGTGGCCAACCGCGTCAACGGCAATCTGTACAACCCGGTACAGGTGCCGCGCCCGACTAACACTTATTTCGGCAGTGATATTCATGATCCGCGCATTGTCGGCAAGAACCGGGTCAAGAGTGCAGCGGTGTCCGACACCTTGGGGTTCATCGACGACCGCATTCTGCTAACCCTCGGCGTGCGTCGGCAGACCCTCGAAGTCGACGCCTGGAACACCACCAGCGGTGCGCGTACGGCCAATTACGAAGAATCGATCACCACGCCGGTCTACGGTCTGGTGATCAAGCCGTGGGAGCATGTGTCGTTCTACGCCAACCGCATCGAAGGCCTGCAACAAGGCCCGACCTCGCCGTCCACCGGCGTGACCAACCCCAATGAAGTGTTCGCTCCCAACCGCAGCAAGCAGACGGAAGCCGGGGTGAAACTGGACTGGAACAGCTTCGGCGCGACGCTGGGCGTGTACCGCATCGAGATGCCGAACAGTTCGACCTCGACCGTCACCGGCAACCGCTTGCCGACCTTCAGCGTCGACGGCGAGCAAGTGAACAAAGGCGTAGAACTGAATGTGTTCGGCGAACCGCTGGACGGCTTGCGCGTGCTTGCGGGGGCGACCTGGATGGACACCGAACAGAAGAAAACCTCCAACGGCCTCAACGACGGGAACCGCGCCGCTGGCGTGCCACGTTTCCAGTACAACCTCGGCGCCGATTGGGACGTGCCGGGCATTCAAGGCGCGGCGCTCAACGCTCGCATGCTGCGCACCGGCGGCGAATACGTCAACGCGGCGAACAGCCTGAGCATCCCGGCCTGGACCCGCGTCGACCTCGGCGCCCGCTTCGGCTTCACGGCCGACGACAAATACATCACCTTGCGCGCCAACGTCGAAAACGTTGCGAACAAGGCGTACTGGTCGTCGGCTTCGACCTCCAACAACTACCTGACTCAAGGTGAGCCCAGGACGCTGAAATTGTCGGCGACGGTGGATTTCTGAAGGACCTTTCGCCCCTCGGCTGCGGCAATCGGAAGGACTTGATCGTCGTAGCAATCCGCAAAATTTAATGAACCCTGCCGGTCCATGTTCACCTAACCGTTTAACCATCAGGAGGTGACACATGCATTTCGAACCAACGTGGATCGTACTCGCGGCAGTGCTATTGATTATTGAATTGTGGGCGATCAATCGGCTACGCAAGAGCGAGGGCAAGGCGAGCACCAGGGGTGTGTGGATGGTGGTGATTGTGTTTGTGCCGTTGCTGGGACTGATTGCCTGGGCTTTGGCCGGGCCGAAGCAGATCGTCCACAACCGGCAATCGGCGCAGGCCCGACAATAACTGAGGCGCTCAGGAAGGGATTTGTATCGATCTGTATTCGAGGCCAGGGAAACTACACAGCGATACACAATCGCGTGCCCAAGACACATACGGTGTACATGAAAGTGAAAAAGTGCGCGGGTCGCCGTTCAACCCCCGCAGGAGCCACTTCATGATCAATCAAATCGATACCGTGCTGTACACCGGCAAGACTGTCACCACCGGCGGTCGCCAAGGCGAGTCGCGTAGTGACGACGGGCGCCTGGACATCAAGCTCTCCCCGCCGGGCTCTTCCGGCAGTGGCACCAATCCCGAGCAATTGCTGGGTGCCGGTTGGTCGGCCTGTTTTATCGGTGCGCTGGGCAAAGCCGCGGCGGCGTTGAAGGTCAGCTTGCCGGCTGACGTCAGCGTCGCGACCGAAATCGATCTGGGCAAGACCGATAACGCGTTTTTCCTCCAGGCGCGTCTGAACGTCAGCCTGCCAGGTGTTGAGCCAACACTGGCCCGCACATTGGTGGACGCTGCCCACCAGACTTGCCCGTATTCCAAGGCAACCCGTGGCAACATCGACGTGACGATCAATCTGGTTTGATGCAATAGTGCAGACAAACAAATGCCCCGGCAGGCGGGGCATTTGATCTTGGCGAACTGCTTGTTCGCAGCTGCACAAGTCGGCTTCGAGAGCCAAGTAGGTGGCCAGTGCTGGTCTCTGGCTTACGAGGTTTATCAGGACTCCCACAGAAACAGCAATTTGCGCTGCCCTGCTTCACACGGCATAAGGGCTGGATCTCAGCGCGGAGATCTTTCTAACCGTGTACCCTTCGGAGCGCGCCCCACGCGTCCTCGCTATCCGCTTGCGCATCAGTCTGCGTTTTCACCTACACCTTCAGAGTAGCAAAGCACTACAAGTGTGGGTTGCTGTTTTTAGACCGATTTCATCCTGTGGCAAATACCGCTGGATTGAAAAATGCTATGCCCATACGTCACTCATCGGAATGCCTACCGCCTACGATCTTCGCGCATTAAGCTCGACTCATGCGCTGCATAAATGCACATTTCGCTGCAATATCGCAGCACTCGACACAGTGCCTTGTTGCGTTGCTCCCTGTTCGCAGGCTTTTGAGTTGGCATGCGAAATGCCCTCCTTTTATTGACTGTGGTTTTCATCCAGGAACCCAACAAACCAGAGTGAGCCAACTCATCGATGGATATCCTGAATTTGCTGGCCAGAAAAGCCCAGCCTCTTGCCAGTACCCTGAGTGCCGACGGGCACCTGCTCAACCTTTCCGCCAGCCTGAGCGATCAATTGGGTTATGCACCCGAGGAACTGCTCGACCAGCCGATCGAACGCATCTTTAGCGTCGACTCGATGCGTGCTGTGCATTCGCTATTTACCAACCCACCGGCCGATGAACAGGTCCAAAGCCTGGAATTGACCCTGATTCGCCGCAACGGCGGGCTGTTGCACGTGATTGCCAGCGGCTTGCTGGAATGGCGGACAGTGCAACCGGCACGTCTTCATCTGTTGAAAATCCCGCTCGGTGTGCTGGGCCATCGGCTACGGGAAATGCACAACGCCAATGAGGTGATGAGCCAGATGCTGCAGAGCGCCAAAGTCGCCTACTGGTGCATCGAGTTCGCCGAGGCGGTGGACATCAACAATTCCCCGGATGAAATCGTCCGCCAGGTGTTCGAAAACGACTCCCATTGGCGCCTGTGCAACCGGGCAATGGCCGATGTGTACGAGATGCCGTCCGATGTCGATTTCAACCAGCAACCCGTGCGACTGTACTGGCCGCGCAGCCCGGCCAACGAAGAGTTCGTGCGGCGTTTGATCGAAGCCGGGTTCACCGTCGATTGCGCACTGTCGGTGGACCGTCGCCATGACGGTTCGCCCGCCTACGTGGAAAACGATGTTCGGGCGACCATCGTCAACGGCCAGCTGTTACGGATGTGGGGCAGTATTCGCGACGTCAGCCAGGAACTGCGCATGCAGCACGACGCCGAGCAACGCATCGATGCCCTGCGCCGGGTGTTCGATGCGGTGCCTGACGCGGTGCTGGTGATTGATGAACACCTGCAACCGCAATGGCGTAACGCAGCCTTCGAAGAAACCTTCGGGATCACCCAAGGTGCCGGCATCGCTCGATTGTTGCTGGATAACGCCCTGCCCGAGCGCACTTGGCACAGCCTGCCCCTGCCGGGCCTTGGCGGGCGCGAACGGCACTTCAATGTGCATTGTTCGCGTATCCTGATCCGTGAAGGCGTGGCCTGGCGGGTGGCGGTGTTCCGCCAAAGCCAGGGCGTTCGCCGCACCGAAGAGTTGCACCCATGAAAGATACCAACCTGCCTCCAACCATGCAGATGGGCATGCGTTCTTCGGTCAATGTCAGCACTGAAGTGCTCGGTGCACTGCTGCAAACTCCAGCGCTGCACGCCTTGCTCGACAGCTTCAGCGAAGCGCTGATCGTGACGGACGGCGAAGGCCAGGTGCGCTTTCTCAATCTGGCCGCCGAACGGGTCAACCGGCTCTCCAAACAGCAAGCCGTCGGGCTGTCGGAAAGTGATTTCTTCCAGCGTTCGGCGTTGAACTACGACGATTTGCTGGCTGCATTGAATCGTGGTGGCAACAGCGCGTTGACCCGCTCGCGGGAAGGTCGCGTGCTGCTCAGCAGCACGCATGCGATCCCCACGGGGGCTTACGAAAAACCCTTCCGCATGTTGACCCAGAAAGACTTCGACGGCAGCCAGCCACAGCGGCGAGCCGCCCTTGGCGGCCGACCGGTAGAACCCCAGGGCCTGCGAGATCCTCAGGACAATGCCCTGCATCTTTCCCCGCAACTGTCGAGCATCGCCGATACCGGCGTGCGCGCTTTTCGCCGGCGCGCACGGTTGTTGCTGCTGGGTGAACCGGGGGTCGGCAAGACCGCCATCGCCCGGCATATTCATCGGGCGGCCGGTTGGGGTGACCGGCCGTTCATTCACGTCAATTGCGGGAGCATTCCCGAGAGCCTGTTCGAATCGGAGATGTTCGGCTACGAGCGCGGCGCCTTTACCGGCGCCTTGCAGGGCGGCAAGCAGGGCTATATCGAGGCGGCCTCGGGTGGGACATTGTTTCTCGACGAGATCGGCGAAATCCCCCTGCATGTGCAGGCCAAGCTCCTGAAGTTTCTGGAAGACAGCACCATCCAGTCAGTCGGCTCGCCCTTGAGCAAGACCGTACAAGTGCAGGTCATCGCCGCCACCAACAAAGACCTGCGCCATCTGGTGAGCATCGGCGAATTTCGTGCCGACCTTTACTATCGCCTCGCCGTGCTGCCGGTTGAAATTCCGCCGCTGCGTCAGCATCGGGATGACTTGCCGTTCCTGATCGATATTCTCCTGAGTCGCATCAATGGCGACCGCGAGCCGTCGCTGAGCCTGTCGAGCGGCTGCCGCAAGCGTCTGATGAGCTACGACTTCCCCGGCAATATTCGTGAACTGGTGAACATTTTCGAGCGGCTGGCGGTGCTTGCCGACGATGAAGCGCAGGAACATCACCTGCCAGCCGAACTGCTGGAACCGCAGCGATCGCCGCAGCACCAGAGCCCTTCCTTCGTGGAGGTCGAGACGCAAGACAACCCGGAGCAAAACCTCAAGCTTCAGGTTCAACAGTTCGAACGCCAAGTGATCCTCCAGGCCGTGGACCTGTGTGGCAGCAAACGCAAGGCGGCGCAGCACCTGGGCATCGACATCGGCACGCTGATTCGCAAGTTGCAGCGCGATTGACCGCCGTCAGGCGGTTCCACGGGGATTGTGCGCTGTCCGGCACTCCTCCAGCCGCTGCAAAAACGCATACACATCTGCTTACTTTTGCCTGCATCGCAGTCCAGCAAAAATTATACTTCCTTATATTTCAACAAGTTAATCACTTGGCACGACCTGTGCTCCTGCTATCTGCAACCCACCATCGTTGGGCTTTGCATCGCAGCCGGCTTCCAAACGCCGGCTCGCTAGCCAGGAGGAATAATAAGAATGTTGATCACCGGGATCAAAAGCCGGCCGGTCTATGACCGGTTGCAACCATTACCGGGAGGCAGGCGCCATATCGTTGCCGGGCAAGGCAGCGGCGGTCGTGCCATGTTGCGTTTGCTGGACGAGCTGGTGGAGCTGGATTGCCCCATTACCTTGCTGTATTCCCGCGAGTCGTTTTCCGGGCAGGACTTCCTCGCACCTTTGCAGCAGCGCCACCCCGATCTGCCATTGCAGGTCGTTGAAACGAACCAAGCGTTGATCGACGCGCTCAAGGTGCTGCTCGCCGATGCCCGCATGGGCACCCGCCTGTATCTGGCCGGATCGGAAAGTTTCCTCGGCAGCGCCATGCAAGTGGCCACGCATTTCGACCTCAACCGCGACGAAGTCCTGCGCGAGCACTCCGGCACCCTCGTGCGCCGGGTCTGGTGCGTGCACTGCGACACCTATACCGAAAACGTCATCCAACGTGTCTACGACTGCCCCGGCTGCGGCCTGACGCTGGTGGTGCGCGATCACTATTCCCGGCGCCTGGCAGCGTTTCAGGCGGTCAAGGCCGACGCCGAAGTACCGGGCGAACTACCCCCTGCCGAGGAGCTCGATACATGAGCCAGAACAATGGGACTTTGAATCTGCGTGTGGCCCGCATCGAAGCGGTGACCCCGGAAATCAAACGCTTCACCCTGGTCTCGCCGACCGGCGCGCACTTGCCGGCGTTCTCCGGTGGCAGTCACGTCGTGGTGTTGATCGCCAATCAGAGCAACACTTTGCGCAACCCCTACTCGCTCCTGAGCTCGCCCTACGACACCAGCAGCTACCAGATTGCCGTGCGTCGGGTGGAAAGCGGTCGCGGCGGTTCGGTCGCGCTGCACGACTCGGTGAACGAAGGGGACATGATCGAGGTGACTCCGCCAGTCAATCTCTTTCCGTTGATCAAACAGGCGCGCCTGCATTTGTTCATCGCCGGCGGTGTCGGCATTACCCCGGTGATTTCGCAATTGGAAGAATTGCGCCTGAGCAAGGTGCCGTTCGAGCTGCATTACGCAGTGCGTGGCGAAGAACATGCGCAATTGGGCGAAGAGTTAAAGGCCATCTATGGCCAGCAGGTGCATCTGTACCGCAAGGGTGTCGAATCGCGCATGGAAATCGGCAAGATTCTGGCCGACCGTGCGTTGGGAAGTCACGTCTACGTGTGCGGCCCGGACAGCATGATCGATGCCACCCTGGCGTGCGCTCGCGACCTTGGCTGGACCGACAGCCATGTGCACTTCGAACGTTTCCTGGAACAAAGCAGCGGCGGCGAAGCCTTCAGCTTCACCCTCGGCCGCAGCGGCACAACCATCGAGGTCTCACCCGACCAGACCATGCTCGAAGCGGTCGAAGCCGCGGGCTTCAGCATGCCTTACCTGTGTCGTGGCGGGGCCTGTGGGCATTGTGAAACCCCCGTGCTGGAACTCGACGGCGAACTGCTGCACAGCGACGACTGGTTGTCCGACGACGACAAGACCAGTGGCAAGAAAATCATGCCCTGCGTATCCCGCGCCAAATGCAATCGCCTGGTCATCGACCTCTGATCGACGGAGAAAAAACAATGAACATAAAATTCAATCCCGACGAAACCTACCGCGACGACTACACCTTCGCCAACAGCCCGGAAACCATCGCGCGCGCGCCCTTCCCGTTTCCCGATGACGAGTACATGTATTCGATGAACCTCGAACCGCATGTCTCGGTGGGCGACGGTGCATTCCGCGCCGCATTCGATATCGACGAGCACTACATCAGCGAGTGCCGCGATCGCGCCATCACCCTGGAGAAAGACCCGGGCATGCACTATGTCTCGGCACCGCACATGATGGAGGCGCAATGGGACCTTCTGGAATTGATCATGGAGTCCTATGCCCGGGATTACCCGCAGTACTTCAGCCTGGAGCGCGACGGTCGCCAGTGGCACTGGACCAACCGGCTGCTGGACATCGACGACCGTTTCACCTTTGGCGACCCGACCACCCTGCCCTATGAGCCAATGGAATACGTGACCCGTCAGGCTCAGGGCGACTGGGTCTTGCAGGAAGAACGCGACGGCACGTTGTACTGGGGTGCCGGCATCGCCACTCAGCGTGCCGACTATTCGCTGCGTTTCAACCTCGGCATGAGCTGGGAAGAATTCCACGGTCCGGTACCGCTGGTGAAGGAAATCGGCATGCTCGACCGTGCCCTGAAATTCCTGCTGCGCCTGCGTATCGGCCACCCGGTGCGACGCCTGAACTGGTCGCTGACGGTCAACCCGCGTCTGGAAGTGTCGGCTGAAAGCCTGCCGGAATGGGCACCCGACCGAACCATCGTCACCGCCGAAAACGCCGGCAAGCTGGTGTATCTGCGCATCGAACTGCAACCGCTGCATCGCCTGCCACGCAGTAACGCCATTGTCTTTCCGATTCGCACCTACCTGTTGAGCCTCGAAAACATCGCCACCAATCCGGCGTGGGCCCGGCGCATGCACCGCGTGTTGCGCGACTTGAATCAACAACTGGTCGACTACAAGGGGTTCAGCCGTTACCGCGACGCGGCGGTGGAGTGGCTGTCCCAATACGACGACGAAGCCAAAGCCTGACGCAATCCCCTGTGGGAGCCAGCCTGCTGGCGATGGCGGTCGTGAGGGCCCCATCGCCAGCAGGCTGGCTCCCACAGGATCGAGTACCCGCAATCCACTGCCATTGATAATGAGGAAATAACATGAGTGGCTCATCTAACACGCGTGCAAGCAGCAGCGTCGACCAGGACGCGGAACAACTGCGCGCCCTCGGCTACAGCTCCGATTTCAACCGCAGCATGAGCCTGTGGGAGAACTTTTCCCTGGGCTTTACCTACTTGTCGCCCGTCGTCGGCGTCTACACCCTGTTCGGTTTGTGCCTGGCTGCCGGCGGCCCGCCAATGTTCTGGTCTTACCTGTTGATCGGTGCCGGGCAGATGCTGGTGTGCCTGATTTTTGGTGAAGTGGTTTCGCAGTTCCCGATTTCCGGCGGTGTTTACCCTTGGGCTCGTCGCCTGGTGGGCAAGCGCTGGGCGTGGATGGTCGGCTGGGTGTATGCCTGGGCCTTGTGCGCCACTATCGCCGGGGTCGCGGTGGGTGCCGGGCCGTATCTGGCGATCATGCTGGGCTTCAGCCCCGGTCCCGAGGCCAACATCTACATCGCCCTGGCAATCATCCTGCTGTCCACCGCGTTGAACCTGGTGGGCACAAAGTTGCTGGCGCAGGTGGCGATGTTCGGCTTTCTCTGCGAGCTGGTCGGAGCGATTCTCGTCGGTGGCTATCTGCTGATCTTCGAGCGTCATCAACCGTTCAGCGTGCTGTTTGACACCTTCAACCTTGAGGTCAATGGTTCGTACTTGCCGGCGTTCCTCGCGGCGTCCCTGGCCGGTCTGTTCCAGTACTACGGCTTCGAGGCTTGCGGCGATGTCGCCGAAGAAACCCCGAACCCGGGCAAACGCATTCCCAAAGCCATGCGCATGACCATTTACATCGGTGGCGCGGCGGCGATGTTCGCTTGCCTGGCGCTGATCCTTTCGGTTCCGGACATGGCCAAGGTTTTGGCCGGCGAAGACACCGACCCGGTCGCGACCATCCTGGCCAACGCGTTTGGCCCCGTGGGTTCGCGCCTGGTGATGGCGGTGGTGATGGTCTCGTTCATTTCCTGCGTGTTGAGCCTGCAAGCGGCCGCCAGCCGGTTGCTGTTCGCCTATGCCCGGGACGAAATGATCGTCGGCAGTTCGCTGTTCAAGCGTCTGTCGGCAAACCATGTGCCATCGTTCGCGCTGCTGGTCAGCGGCCTGGTGCCGGCGGCGATTGTCTGCCTGGGCATGTTCATGGCTGACGCCGTGGCCACCATTGTCGGCTTTGCGGCCATCGGTATTTACGTGGCGTTCCAGCTGATCGTGGTCGCCGCGTTGATCGCCCGCGCCAAGGGCTGGCGTCCGAACGGTCAATTCACCCTGGGTGCCTGGGGCTTGTGGATCAACCTGGCCGCGCTGATTTATGGCGTTTGCGCGATCATCAACATGGTCTGGCCGCGCTCGCCGGATGCGCCGTGGTACATCAACTATTCAATGATCCTGACCACCCTGGTGGTGATGGGTGCCGGTCTGGTCTACATGCTGCTGGGCAAGCCTTACGACAAAGGCACGGCACCGGCGGGTGATGCGTGGAAGTTCTCGAAACCACAGACCAAAGCGTCGCAAAAAGTCGTGGTCGGTAACTGACAACCCCATTTCCCAATGTGGGAACCGAATTCCTGTGGGAGCTGGCTTGCCAGCGATGGGGCCG
>NZ_RCOE01000051.1:0-3484 GCF_004321495.1 Pseudomonas sp. Sample_10 | reverse complement strand
GTACTTCCCCATGAAACACCCCATCGGTTGTGTCCAACCTTTGGGGTGCAGTCCACAGAGCGTGGGAACGATCACGATACAACGCGTTTCCACTGATCGTTCCCACGCTCCGCGTGGGAATGCAGCCCGTGACGCTCCGCGTCACAACGGTGTTCGACGTCGCGCAGGTGTTGAAGCTGGAACGCGGAGCGTCCCTGGAGGCGTTCCCACGCAGAGCGTGGGAACGTTCGGTTCATATTAGTGCGACATCACTTCACGGATGTCGCGGGCCAACTCTCGTACACGTTCTTCTTCGGTATCCCACGAACACATGAAGCGTGCGCCGCCGTTACCGATGAAGGTGTAGAAACGCCAGCCCTTGCCTGTCAGCGCGGCGATGGCCGGTTCCGAGAGTTGCAGGAACACGCCGTTGGCCTGTACCGGAAACATCAACTCGACACCGGGAATGTCACTGACCAGTTCGGCGAGCAACTGCGCACAGCGGTTGGCGTGGTTGGCGTATTTGAGCCAGGCGTCGTTTTCCAGGATGCCGACCCACGGCGCCGACAAGAAGCGCATCTTCGACGCCAGTTGCCCGGCCTGTTTGCAGCGATAGTCAAAGTCTTCCGCCAGTTTGTGGTTGAAGAACAGAATCGCCTCGCCCACGGCCATGCCGTTTTTCGTACCGCCAAAGCACAGCACGTCGACACCGGCCTTCCAGGTCAGGTCTGCCGGCGAGCAACCGAGGAATGCGCACGCATTGGAAAAACGCGCGCCGTCCATGTGCAGATTCAGCCCGAGTTCCTTGCAGGTGGCGCTTATCGCGCGGATTTCGTCCGGGGTATAGACGCTGCCCACTTCGGTGGCCTGGGTCAGGGTCACGACGCGGGGTTTCGGGTAATGGATGTCCTGGCGCTTGAGCGCGACTTCGCGGATCGATTCCGGTGTCAGCTTGCCGTTTTCAGTACGGGCGATCAGCAGCTTGGAACCGTTGGAGAAAAATTCCGGCGCGCCGCATTCGTCGGTTTCGACGTGGGCGGTTTCCGAGCAGATCACGCTGTGGTAACTCTGGCACAGCGACGACAGGGCCAACGAGTTGGCGGCGGTGCCGTTGAAGGCGAAAAACACTTCGCAATCGGTTTCAAACAGTTTGCGGAATCCGTCGGAGGCGCGGGCGGTCCATTCGTCGTCACCGTAGGCGCGCTGGTGGCCGTGATTGGCCTGTTCCATGGCCGCCCAGGCTTCAGGGCAAATGCCGGAATAGTTGTCGCTGGCGAATTGTTGGCTCTTATCGGTCATGGCCTGCTTCCGTGATCGGGACGCTTATGGTGAAGCGCCTCGTGGTCAATGATGGTGCGCACTTTACCGAAGATCGTCCGGGGAGTACGTGGGATGTTTCTGTCAGAAAGATACAAGGATGCCGGGCAATTATGCACATGACTATGCCCGTAAAGCAGCGCGACGGTGCACTGGACCTGCTCAAGTGGTTGGCGCTGCTGAGCATGGTGCTCGATCACCTGCGATATGTCGGTTATTCCGTCGATCTGTTGTATGTGCCGGGACGTTTGGCGTTCCCGTGGTTTTGTCTGGCGATGGCGGCGAACCTGGCGCGCAAGCCGGCCCAGGCGAACGCTGGACAGTGGCGCTATCTGGGCTGGTTGCTGCTGTTCAGTGCGCTCAGTGAAGTTCCTTACCGGATGTTTATTGCCAATCCCGACACGCTGAACGTCATGCCCACACTTGTCCTTGGATTGCTGGTGGCCCGTGGCTGGCAGCAACCGGCGCTTCAATCGCGTTTGCTGGCGGTGGCTGCACTGCTGCTGGCGGGTTTTTTTTCGCAGCGTGTGATGTTCGGTTTTTTTGGCGTGTTGTTGCCGTTGGTACTGCTGTGGGTGATCCATCGTCCATGGTATTTCGCGTTGCTTGCGGGGCTTGTCTGTCTGGCCGCCAATCAATGGCAGGTGCTGTATTACTCCGTTCGGCTGGGCAGTCATGTGGCTGTGGCGGCCATCATCACTTGTCTGATTGCGCCATGGCTGGGGCTGTTCCTGTTGCGACATGCCCGTGACGTAAAACCACCGCCGATGCGACGCTGGGCGTATGCGCTGTATCCGGCGCATTTCCTGGTGTTGCTCGCAGTGCGACAGGCCATCGCCTGACCCGACCCCTGTGGCGAGGGAGCTTGCTCCCGCTGGGCTGCGCAGCAGACCCGACGCCTGTGCATGCGGTCTGCCCGTCAGCTCGTGGTTATCGCTTTTGCGACTGCTTCGCAGTCGAGCGGGAGCAAGCTCCCTCGCCACAAAGGCATCCACTGGCTCGGCCATTTCACGCCATGTCGTAAACGCACCTTTGCGTGGCGCCCGTAGGCATTTGACCCTTCGAAGCCAGTCATACCATCGCTATCAAAGGGCACTGCCGAAACGCCAGTGCCTCACCGAGACGAATGGCGCACAGATGCCGCTGGGAGAGACGCGATGTTCAGCAAGCAAGACCAGATCCAGGGTTACGACGATGCACTGCTGGCGGCGATGAATGCCGAGGAGCAACGTCAGGAAGATCACATCGAGCTGATCGCGTCGGAGAACTACACCAGCAAGCGCGTGATGCAAGCGCAAGGCAGCGGCCTGACCAACAAGTACGCCGAAGGCTATCCGGGCAAGCGCTACTACGGTGGCTGCGAGCACGTCGACAAGGTCGAGGCCCTGGCCATCGAACGCGCCAAGCAGCTGTTCGGCGCCGATTACGCCAACGTCCAGCCGCACTCCGGTTCCTCGGCCAACAGCGCCGTGTACCTGGCCTTGTTGAACGCCGGCGACACCATTCTGGGCATGAGCCTGGCCCATGGCGGTCACCTGACCCACGGCGCCAAAGTGTCGTCCTCGGGCAAACTCTACAACGCCGTGCAGTACGGCATCGACACCAAGACCGGCCTGATCGATTACGACGAAGTCGAGCGCCTGGCCGTCGAGTGCAAGCCGAAGATGATCGTGGCCGGCTTCTCTGCCTACTCAAAGACCCTGGACTTCCCGCGCTTCCGCCAGATCGCGGACAAGGTCGGAGCGCTGCTGTTCGTCGACATGGCCCACGTGGCCGGTCTGGTCGCTGCCGGCCTGTACCCGAACCCGCTGCCGTATGCCGATGTGGTCACCACCACTACCCACAAGACCCTGCGCGGTCCACGTGGCGGCCTGATCCTGGCCAAGTCCAACGAAGAAATCGAGAAGAAGCTCAACGCCGCGGTCTTCCCGGGTGCCCAGGGCGGCCCGCTGATGCACGTCATCGCCGGTAAAGCGGTGTGCTTCAAGGAAGCGCTGGAGCCAGGCTTCAAGGCTTACCAGCAACAAGTGATCGACAACGCCCAGGCCATGGCCGGCGTGTTTATCAAACGCGGCTACGATGTAGTGTCCGGCGGCACCGATAACCACTTGTTCCTGGTCAGCCTGATCCGCCAGGGCCTCACCGGCAAAGAGGCGGACGCAGCACTCGGTCGCGCCCACATCACCGT
>NZ_RCOE01000191.1:0-739 GCF_004321495.1 Pseudomonas sp. Sample_10 | reverse complement strand
ACCGATTTGAAAACCCTGGTGACCCTGGGGCGTGCTGAGATCGAGCTACCGTCTGGCGGTATCTGGATGCCTGACAGTACGGATGCGGCACTCTGGCAGCAGGTTTGCCAGTTGCGCAGTGAGGGTCAGCGTGTCGTTCAGGCCTTGCCTGGACAACCTTTGGCCGCCGCCCGTGAAGCGGACTGCGACCGGCAATTGATTCAGCAGAACGGGCTTTGGCAAGTATCGCCACTGGCTTCTTGAGTTTTCCTGCCGGCCGCCGCCGGCACCAAGTTTGCGCGAATGAGGACAAGTGTTATGGGTAAGAATGTCGTAGTCCTGGGCACCCAATGGGGTGATGAGGGCAAAGGCAAGATCGTTGATCTGCTGACCGAACATGCTGCCGCCGTAGTGCGCTACCAGGGTGGCCACAACGCTGGCCACACGCTGGTGATCGACGGTGAAAAAACTGTCTTGCACCTGATTCCGTCGGGCGTACTGCGCGAAGGCGTGCAGTGCCTGATCGGTAATGGCGTGGTGGTTGCACCTGACGCCCTGCTGCGGGAAATCAACAAGCTGGAAGAGAAAGGCGTACCGGTGCGTGAGCGCCTGCGCATCAGCCCTTCCTGCCCGCTGATCCTGTCCTTCCACGTTGCGCTGGACCAGGCCCGTGAAAAGGCCCGTGGCGAGCTGAAGATCGGCACTACCGGTCGCGGCATCGGCCCGGCCTACGAAGACAAGGTTGCACGTCGCGGCCTGC
>NZ_RCOE01000123.1:0-27312 GCF_004321495.1 Pseudomonas sp. Sample_10 | reverse complement strand
AGGTTGCGGTAGTCGATGTAGTAAGCGTGTTCCCAGACGTCGCAGGTCAGCAGCGGGGTGTCGCCGCTGGTCAGCGGGTTGCCGGCGCCGATGGTGCTGGCCAGGGCCAGGGAACCGTCAGCCTTTTTCACCAGCCAGCCCCAGCCGGAACCGAAGGTGCCGATGGACGTCTTGCTGAACTCTTCCTTGAACTTGTCGAACGAACCGAAAGCCGCGTTGATTGCGTCAGCCAGTGCGCCGGTTGGTTGACCGCCAGCGTTTGGCGCCAGGCAGTTCCAGTAGAAAGTGTGGTTCCAGACCTGAGCGGCGTTGTTGAAGATGCCGCCCGAAGAAGTCTTGACGATTTCTTCCAGGGTCTTGCCTTCGAACTCGGTGCCTGGCACCAGGTTGTTCAGGTTCACGACGTAGGTGTTGTGGTGCTTGTCGTGGTGATATTCCAGAGTTTCCTTGGAAATGTGCGGCTGCAGAGCATCATGTGCGTAAGGCAGTGGCGGCAATTCGAAAGCCATGGTGGATCTCCTAATCAGGTCAGGTGCGGTGAGCGCAAGGCCGATCACGGGCGGCCAGACAAGCGCCGGGGAGTTTTACACTCTTTGCGGCGCAGGGTCGGGATCATAGCACCGGGGGGGCGGCATAACCACGCAACAACTGTGTGGAATAGAGGTTCCAGAGCCGTTTGGAATAAATCAGCCGGCCATGATCAATTGCAGCGCTACTGCAAACATCATCACGGCCACCAACAGATCGAGGATTCGCCAAGTGCTCGGTCTGGCCAGCCATGGAGCGAGCCAGGCGGCGCCTAATGCCAAGGTGAAAAACCACAGCAGCGACGCACTCGCGGCCCCCACCACATAAGCACCAGGCTCGGTTTGTTGTGCACCGAGGGAGCCGATCAGTAAAACGGTGTCCAGATACACATGCGGGTTGAGCAACGTCACCGCCAGAGCGCTGAGCATCACCGCGCGCAGTGAGCGCACAGTCTGGTTTTCACCCTGTTGCAGGCTCTGCTTCGAAAAGGCACGGCGCAGTGCCTGACTGCCATACCACAGCAAAAAAACCGCGCCGCCCCAACGAGCAATCGCCAGCAATGTCGGGTTCTGTGCCAGGACCGTCGCCAGTCCGAACACCCCGGCCGCCACCAGTAGCGCGTCGCAGGCCACGCACAGGGCCGCGACCGGAAGGTGATGTTCCCTGCGCAAACTTTGCGCCAGCACAAACGCATTCTGCGTGCCGATCGCCATGATCAGGCCGAACGCTACCAACAGACCGTTCATATAGCTTTGCCACATGATTGCTTACTCCCCGTTGGCAGCCAGATTGCGCAGCACTTCCAACGCGCGTTCAGCGTCGGCCTGGCCGACGAACAAGTGGTCGTGGTAGTAACCGGCGATTACGTTGCAGCTGATCCCGGCCTTGCCCAACGCTGTGGCGAATGCGGCTGTCAGGCCGACGGCTTCCAGGGCCGAGTGCACGTTCAGGGTGATCCAGGCCGCGACGTAGTCGAAGCTCAAACCGGTCTGCTCGGCGTGGCTACGTTCGACAATGACTGTCAGGCCTTCCTGTTCACGGAAGCTGCCAATGATGTCCAACCCCGTCGGCAACTGCCCGTCGGGCAGGGTGCAGAACACGTATTCGCCGGCGTTTAATTGCGGACTCATGCTGCGCAGTAACGTTGCCAATGAAGTTTCGCCAGCCATGTCGGTATTTCCTGTTCATCAGTTCTTGCTGGTCATTCTCGGGCACGACGCTGTATAAGAAAAACCAATATTGCTGATCGCTCATTAGGAGAACTGATGTTCGACTACAAATTGCTGTCCGCTTTGGCGGCGGTGGTCGAGCAGGCCGGTTTTGAACGGGCTGCGCAAGTGTTGGGGTTGTCGCAATCGGCCATTTCCCAGCGCATCAAATTGCTCGAAGCACGAGTAGGTCAACCGGTACTGGTTCGGGCTACGCCGCCATCCCCGACCGAGATCGGGCGGCGCTTGCTCAACCATGTGCAGCAGGTACGTCTGCTTGAACGGGATCTGCAAAGCCTGGTACCGGCATTGGATGAAGAAGGTTTGCCGGAGCGTTTGCGCATTGCCTTGAATGCCGACAGTCTGGCCACCTGGTGGGCGCAGGCGGTAGGGGATTTCTGCGCGCAACAACATGTGTTGCTGGACCTGATCGTTGAAGACCAGACCGTCGGGCTCAAACGGATGCGTGCCGGCGAAGTGGCGGGGTGTCTGTGTGCCAGTGAGCGACCGGTGGCCGGTGCGCGCAGTGTTTTGCTCGGGGCGATGCGTTATCGCGCCCTGGCCAGCCCGGCGTTCATTGCCCGACATTTCCCGCAAGGTGTACGCGCCGACCAGTTGGCGCGAACCCCGGCACTGGTTTTCGGCCCTGACGACTTTCTGCAGCATCGATATCTGGCATCCCTCGGCGTCGATGGCGGCTTCGAACACCATTTATGCCCGTCATCTGAAGGCTTTATCCGTCTGACCGAGGCCGGACTCGGCTGGGGGCTGGTGCCGGAACTGCAGGTCCGCGAACAACTGGAGCGCGGTGTTTTACGGGAGCTTTTGCCAGATAAGCCGATCGATGTGCCGCTGTACTGGCATCATTGGCGTAATGGTGGTCAGTTGCTGGGATTGCTGACCGATCAGTTGGTGCTGGCATCCAGGCAATGGTTGGTGCCGTTGGACTGATGTTCAACGTCAAGACTTCACGCAATACGCAAAACGAAATATTCGGAGCAATACATGAAGATTCTGGTCACCGGCGCAAGCGGCTTCATTGGCGGGCGCTTTGCGCGTTTCGCCCTGGAGCAGGGCCTGGACGTGCGGGTCAACGGTCGCCGGGCCGAGGGTGTGGAGCATCTGGTGCGCCGTGGCGCCGAGTTCATCCAGGGTGATCTCGGCGATCCGCAATTGACCCGGGAGCTGTGCGCCGACGTTGAAGCCGTGGTGCATTGCGCCGGCGCCGTCGGTGTGTGGGGACGTTATCAGGACTTTCACCAAGGCAATGTCCAGGTTACCGAAAATGTGGTCGAGGCCTGCCTTAAACAACGGGTAAGACGCCTGGTGCACTTGTCGTCGCCATCGATCTACTTCGATGGTCGCGATCATTTGGGTTTGACCGAAGAACAAGTGCCCAAACGCTTCAAACATCCGTATGCCGCCACCAAATACCTGGCTGAGCAAAAGGTGTTCGGCGCCCAGGAATTCGGCCTCGAAACCGTTGCGCTACGCCCGCGTTTCGTCACCGGTGCCGGTGACATGAGCATCTTTCCGCGCCTGTTGAAAATGCAGCGCAAGGGACGTCTGGCGATTGTTGGCAACGGTCTGAACGTGGCTGACTTCACCAGTGTGCAAAACCTCAACGAAGCGTTGCTCAGCAGTTTGCTGGCCGGAGGCTCGGCCCTGGGCAAGGTCTACAACATCAGCAACGGCGCGCCAGTGCCTCTGTGGGATGTGGTCAATTACGTCATGCGCAAAATGGAAGTCCCACAGGTTACGCGCTACCGTTCCTACGGTTTGGCCTACAGCGTTGCGGCGCTGAACGAAGGCGTATGCAAGTTATGGCCAGGCCGCCCCGAGCCGACCTTGTCGCGGCTGGGCATGCAAGTGATGAAGAAAAATTTCACCCTGGACATCAGTCGCGCCCGGCATTATCTGGATTACGACCCGAAGGTCAGCCTGTGGACTGCCCTTGATGAATTCTGCGGCTGGTGGAAAGCCCAGGACATCCGCACACACTGAACCCGCTACGGTGTCGAGGGTCAATCGGTGCGGCAGTGGGGGTTATACTCGCCGCATCCACGCCATTGCGTTTCACAAAGGTTGACTCAATGTCCATGCGTAACGATGCCAACGACGACTTCGATGATGTACCGAGCCTGCGTGCAGGCGTCCTCGATGACGATGATTTTCCAGCCACCACCCGCACCTCGGTTCATTCGCGCACACCGCCCGTGGTCAAGGTCAAGGCAGCAAGTACCGGCCCGTTGTGGGCACTGGTGGGCGCCTTGTTCTTTGCCTTCGCGGGCCTGGCCTGGTGGAGCTTTCAGCAGATTTCGCTGATGGAGCAGCAACTGGTGGCCACCCAGGAAAGTTTCGCGCGCATCAGTGAGGAAGCGGCAGGGCGCCTGCAGGACATTTCCGGCAAAGTGGTCGCCAGTCAGACCAACGTCACCTCCGACAGCGAAGCCTTGAAGTTGCAAATCAAGCAGCTGGAGAGCAAGTTGCAGGATCAGAGCAAGCAGCAACAAGGCGTGGTCGGTCAAACCTCGGACCTGGACAAGCGTCTGGCGCAGATGACCGCGCAAACCAGCGATCTGGACAAGCGTCTGGCGCAGATCACCACCCAGAGCGCTGAGCACCAGACCGTCAATACGCAATTGCAAGCCCAGGTCAAAGTCTTGATCGGCGACGTGGCCGCGCTGAAGAGCGCCACGGCTGACACGGGGCAATTCGAAGCCCAGCTGAAAAGTATCGGCGCCGATATCACTGCATTGAAAAAGCAAGGCAACCCGAACGCCGCCATCGAGAGCCTGGAACAGGACATCATCGTGCTCAAGAGTCAGCAGGACAACCGTCCGGCGCAAGGCTCGACCAACACAGCGGAATTCGATGCTTTCCGCACCCAGGTCACCCGCAACATCAACACACTGCAAGCGCAGATCCAGAACCTGCAACAGCAATTGCGCGCCCGACAGTAAGCCTTGAATCATTCCCGGGCGGACCGGGAATGATTTCCTTACACACTGCGATCCGCTGAATATCCATACATGCCCGATTGCCGTCTACGCTCTTGAAACATCAAAAGGAACGAGGGATGCGCAATGGGGTTTGTGCAAAGGTTCGCCGTGCTGTGCTTCATGCTTGTGCTGGGCCTGGCTCAGGCGCAAGCGGCCGGAACAGAAAAGGACGACAGCAAGGCCGCCATCGCCTTGCTGGAAAAAGCCTTGGCCTATTACCACGAGAACGGTGACAAGGCCTTTGCGGCGTTCAGCCGTCAAGGTGAGTTCGTCGATAAAGACCGTTATGTGTTCGTCCTCGACACCAAAGGCGTGATGCTCGCCAGCGGCGGTCCGTCTTCGGCCCTGATTGGCCGGGACGTCTCGGAAACGCTTGGGCCGGAGTTGCAGGCAGCCTTCAAGGAAGCCCTCAAGGTGCCGGAAGGCAATGGTATTCAACAGGCGGAATATCGTTGGCAGAACTGGGCCGACGGCAAGGTCGAGCGCAAGCACGTGTATTACCAGCGAGTCGGCCAGCGGATTCTCGCGGTGGGTTACTACCTGCCACGGGCGTCAGCGGAACAGGCCATGGCCTTGCTGAACAAAGCGGCAACCGACCTGGCCAAGGACGAGAAGGGCACACTGACGGCGATCAATTCCCTCAAGGGCGGATACCTGCAGGATGACCTGTATGTGTTCGTCGTCGATCTGGACACCCAGCGTTATGTCGCCCACGGCACCAACCTGCGCTTGATCAACACCGATTTCAGCAAAATCAAGGACCCTGAAGGCAAACCCGTGGGAGAACCGATCCTGGCGCTCATGGCCAAGCAGGATTATGGCGAATACGAATATCGCTGGAAAAACCCGGTGACTGGCAAGATCGAGGACAAGCACGCCTACCTGAAGAAGGTCGGACATTTTCTGGTGGCTGTCGGGTATTACAGCCCATGATGTGTATGTAGGAGCGAGCTTGCTCGCGAAGGTGGTGAACGATATCGCGCGAACCCGGATGCCCTGCGGCGTTCTTGGCTTTTTTCGCGAGCAGGCTCGCTCCTACAGGCATTTAACGAACCTTGTCTTCCCTGCCCCGCAACAACTTGTTCGGCATGGCGATTGCCGCTGCCAACCCCAGCAGCGACACGGCAGCGCTGACCATCAGCAAGTGGCGAAAGGTCAACAGCAGTTCGGCACGCAATGCGTCCTGCGCATCCCCCGGCGCCGCGTTCAGACCGTCCAGCAGTACGTTGCCGGAATGCCCTTCGGCAATCAGCGCCGACCCGGCCAGGTGCGCGAAGCTTGAATCCTGCAGCAGCGCCAGCAGCAGTGCCGACATCATGGCCACGCCCACCGCGCCCCCAAGCGAGCGAAACAGGTTGGTGGTGCTGGTCGCTACGCCGATGTCCCGTTGTTCCACCGAGTTTTGGGTGCCCACCAGCGAAGTCGGAAACTGCATGCCCGAGGCGATCCCGCTGAACAGCATGCACAGGCTGCTCAGCACTAACGCTTGAGGCGGACTGAAGGCCATGCCCAGAATCGAAATCGGCATCAGCACGGCGCCAGCGAGGATCATGGGTTTATAGCGGCCCGTGATTGAGGTCCTGCGACCGGCGAAATAGGCACCAATCGGCAAGCCCATCGCCAGCGGCAGCAGGTGCAGCGCGGCGCTGTCTGCGCCGGCACCGGTGACGCTCTGGAAACGCAGCGGCATCAGCACGATCAACGAGATCGCCTGGAAACTGGTGAAGAAAATCGTGCACCAACACAGAACCGCATTGCGGTTGGCGAACAAATGCATGGGCAATAACGGCTCCCGTGCCCGTCGTTCATGCATCACAAACAACCCCAGCACCAGCACTGAGCAAGCCAGTAACCCCAACACCTCGGCGCTACGCCATGAATGGCCCTGGCCGACCTGGGTGATCCCCAGTAATAACGCCGTCAGGCCAATGATCATCAGCACAGTGCCGAGGTAATCAATGATGGGTTTGCGTTGCGGAATCGGCAGGCCGACCAGTGTGCGATTGGCCACCAGCCACGCACCGAGGCCCAATGGCAGGTTGATCAGGAACACCCAGCGCCAGGACAAATACTCCGTCATGTAGCCGCCGAGCACGGGGCCGGCGACGCTGGCCACCGCATACATGCTGCTGAAGTAACCCTGATAGCGACCGCGTTCGCGCGGTGGCACGATGTCGCCGATGATTGCCTGGCTCACCGAGATCATTCCGCCGGCGCCGATGCCCTGGAAAATCCGCGCCAACACCAGTTGCTCCATGCTCTGGGCCATGCCGCAAAACAATGATGCCAGGGTGAACAGGCCCATGCCGAACAGCATCAACTTGCGCCGCCCGTACAGATCCCCGAGTTTGCCGTAGATCGGCACCGCCACGGTCATCGCCACCATATAGCCGGAAATCACCCACGCCAGCAGGCTGACATCCTTGAATTGCGCGGAAATGGCCGGCATCGATACCGCGACGATGGTCTGGTCCAGCGCCCCCAGAAAAATTGCCAGCATCAGGGCGATCAGCACACTGCGGATCGCCGGTTTGGGCATTTCAGGCTGGTTGAGATGGGTCACGGGAAAACCTGCGGGCAGTGATTGACCCGCAGAGGCATGGCGAGCGGGTGAGTGCTCGCCAGTTTAAATCGATAGCAGCCTATTCGATAGCCTCGTAGGGAAGCCCGACATAGTTTTCTGCAATGGTTTTTCGCCCGGCCTCGGAATCGACGAAGTAATCCAGCTCCGACTCGGCGATGCGCTGGCTGAATGCATCGTGATCGTCGAAACGGTGCAGCATCGAGGTCATCCACCAGGAAAACCGCTCGGCTTTCCACACCCGACGCAGGCAGATTTGCGAGTATTTCTCGAGCAAGTCGAGGCGATCTTCGCGATAAACCTTGAGCAGGATATTGAACAACGTACTGACGTCACTGGCCGCCAGATTCAAACCTTTGGCACCGGTGGGGGGGACGATGTGCGCGGCATCGCCGACCAAAAACATCCGGCCGTACTGCATGGGTTCGACCACGAAGCTGCGCAGCGGCGCGATGCTTTTTTCGATGGACGGACCGGTCACCAGCTTCTGCGCCAAGGTCTGCGGCAGGCGGGTTTTGAGTTCGTCCCAGAAGCGTTGATCGGACCAGTTCTCGACCTGTTCATCGGCCGGGACTTGCAGGTAATAACGAGTGCGCGTGGCCGAACGCATGCTGCACAGGGCAAAACCACGTTCGTGGCGGGCGTAGACCAGTTCTTCGTGTACTGGCGGGGTGTCGGCCAGTATTCCCAGCCAACCGAACGGATAGACCCGCTCGAAGACTTTCAGGCTATCGCTGGGAATCGATTGACGCGCGACACCATGAAAGCCATCGCAGCCGGCGATATACGCGCAATCGAGGCGATAGGTTTCGCCATTCTTTTCAAAAGTGATGAAGGGCTCATCGGTTTTCATGCCGTGGGGAACGACATTGCTCGCTTCATAAATTGTCTGCGCCCCCGCGACCTGACGAGCGGCCATCAGGTCACGTGTAACCTCGGTCTGGCCGTAGATCATTACGGTTTTACCACCGGTGAGGGCCTGCAGGTCAATGTGCACCTGACGCCCATCGAGGGCCAGTTCGAAGCCGCCATGGACCAACCCCTCGGCGTCCATGCGCTTGCTCACACCGGCCTGGCGCAACAGCTCTACCATGCCTTGTTCGAGGACTCCGGCACGGATGCGACCGAGGACATAGTCCGGGGTCTGACGTTCGAGGATAAGGGTGTCGATTCCGGCGTTGTGCAGCAACTGGCCGAGTAGCAGACCGGAAGGGCCAGCACCAATAATGGCAACTTGGGTTTTCAGCGTTTTCATTGTTTTTATGACTCGCAAGCTTCACGCGGCCAGAGCCGCTGAATGATTTTATGGATCGAGTGCTTGCATTTTTCTCTCGCGGGTCTGTCAATTGAAGGTGAAAACTGAGCTGATACCTGTTCATTTTGCCAATCGGTGCGATTATCGCCCGTCATCTATTCCGAGGCCTGGATTGAAGTGATGAACAAGCCTGACCTGCCTTCGATTCCAGTGTTCAAGCTCTACGGTGAAAGCCTGGATTGGCCGACCCCCGACTTGCTGCACTGTGAGACCATTTCCAAACGCAGCCGCGAACATCAATGGGAAATCAAACCGCATCGCCATGCCGATTTATGCCAGTTGCTCTTCGTATTCAAAGGTCAGGCAGAGCTTGAAATCGAAGGTAAACGTACTCAACTGAGCGAACCGGCTATCCAGATCCTGCCACCACTGTCGGTGCACGGCTTCCGTTTTTCCGAGGATGTCGAAGGCTTTGTGGTCACGCTTGCCGCGCCGTTGATCGCCCATTTGCAGCAGCAACTGGGGCATTCGGTGAACGCCTTGGCCCAAGCGGAAAGCTATCCTGCGGGGCAGGACGGTGAGTACCTCAACAGTCTGTTCAGTGCGCTGCAAAATGAGTACACCAGCCATCAACCGGCGCGGGAAATGCTGATGCATTCGCTGGTCAGTGTGATCATGGTGTGGGTCAGCCGCCAGGTGATCCAGCGTCATTCAGCCAGCCAACGGCCGCAGCGTGCCCGCGAGTACCTCAACGGTTACATCCAGCTGGTGGAAGAGACCTATCGCCAGCACGTCAAGGTCGAGGACCTGGCCCATCGCCTGGGGATTTCCGTTTCCCATCTCAACGGCACGTGCCGTGAGCTGGCCGGGCAGCCGGCATTGCAGATCATGCATGAGCGGCAATTGCTGGAAGCCAAGCGCTTGCTGACCTACACCAGCATGACCATCTATGAAATGTCCGACGTGTTGGGGTTTTCAGATCCGACCAACTTCACGCGCCTGTTCCGGCGTCGGGTGGGAATCTCGCCAAAGGCCTTCCGCGACCGCTTGAAGGCCGATCAGGACAACGAGGCCTGACGCCTTGGCTATCGAAGGGCGTTGAGGGTCGCGTTGTGGGGAATGCAACGCTCGAAATTGCAGCTGGCGTACTCACGGGGCAGATTGCGCAACTGCTCCACGCGCCAGGCTGCTGCGCCATACAACCCGAGCGTGACCGCGCAGGTGATGAAAATGGCCAGGTACCTTCTTGTTTTGATGTTCATGGCGTTGACCTCTGAACGAATACCCTGCGGTATTACCTTGAGCATAGGTCAGCGCGGATGAGTTGCCAGCCAGACAGGCTGTGCATTTGATCCGATATTCAGAACACTGATGAACCCCTGTGACCTTGTGAGAATCCCTGAACCCTGTGGGAGCCGGCTCGCTCCTACAGGGGCAGTGATGGATTTCGGGTTTTATCGCGACTGCGCCTGCTCCACCAACCAGCCCATCAATTCCCGCAACTTCGGTGAAGGTTCTGGTTTTTCCGGGAATACCAGGTAATACGCCAGTCCC
The DNA here is from genome assembly GCF_004321495.1 of Pseudomonas sp. Sample_10. Taxonomy (NCBI): domain Bacteria; kingdom Pseudomonadati; phylum Pseudomonadota; class Gammaproteobacteria; order Pseudomonadales; family Pseudomonadaceae; genus Pseudomonas; species Pseudomonas sp. Sample_10. Next base: position 17,184 of record NZ_RCOE01000123.1, on the reverse strand, counting down.
GTCGTCACCTTCAATTCGAATGGCATGACCAGTCGCCCGGCATCCAGGTCGTCGCCGATCAACGACCAATCGCCAATCGCCACCCCCGTTCCCTGGGATGCCATCGACATCGCCAGATCAAGGGTCTCGAAGTGCTGGCCCTTGCCGACATTGCTCAGTTTCACATCCGCTGCTTTCAACCAGGCCTTCCAGTCCCGCTCATCGCGTGTGGGGTGTAGCAGCAGATGCTGTTGCAAATCGGCCGGAGTCTGCAGCGGTATCGGCCCTTCGAGCATGGGCTTGGAACAGACCGGTGTCAGTTGCTCGTCGAACAGTTTCTGCGACATCAGAGCAGTGTCTGGTGGTGTGCCGTACATGACCGCCGCATCGAATTGCTCGCGGTGAAAGTCCACACCGTGCTTGATCGTGGTGGTCAGCTCCACGGGGACATCCGGGCGTTCCTTTTGCCATTGCAACAGGCGCGGCAACAACCAGCGCATGACGCACGTCGGCGCCTTGAGTTGCAGGGTTTCACGCTTCTCGCCGATCTGCTCAACGGCCTCGTCGATCAATCCGAAAATCTGCTGCACCCGTGGCAGCCACTCCCTTCCTTCGGCTGTCAGGCTCAGGCCTCGCGCCTGGCGGATAAACAATTCATAACCGAGAAAATCTTCCAGCCCGGCGATCTGTCGGCTTACCGCTCCTTGGGTGATGTGCAGCTGTTCGGCAGTCCGGGTGAAGTTGCAGCACTGCGCGGTAATCAGAAAAGTATGCAGCGCCGGCAGGGGAGGCAGTCGTTTCATTGAGATCCAAGGTATGACGTGAGGACATGGCTAGTATGATTTTTTATCCATTGTTGCGGCTATGTGTCGCCCGTTCCAATGAGGCCATCCCTGGACCTGCGAATCCATCATAAACACAGCGCAGGCCCGGCGTCTCAAATCGAACAAGAAGGGCAATTCACATGGCGACGTGCGGCGAAGTGTTGGTCAAGTTACTCGAGAATTATGGTGTCGAGCAGGTGTTCGGCATTCCGGGCGTTCACACCGTGGAGCTGTATCGCGGGCTGGCCCGTTCGAGCATCAACCACGTCACACCACGTCATGAGCAGGGCGCCGGTTTCATGGCCGACGGCTACGCCCGCACCAGCGGCAAACCGGGTGTGTGCTTCATCATCACCGGCCCAGGCATGACCAACATCACCACCGCCATGGGCCAGGCTTACGCCGATTCGATTCCGATGCTGGTGATCTCCAGCGTGCAATCGCGCAGCCAACTAGGCGGCGGTCGCGGCAAGCTGCACGAACTGCCGAACCAGGGCGCATTGTGTGCCGGTGTAGCGGCGTTCTCCCACACCCTGATGTCGGCGGCCGAGTTGCCGGGCGTACTGGCCCGCGCTTTTTCGCTGTTCCAGGCCGGCCGTCCGCGCCCGGTGCACATTGAAATTCCGCTGGACGTCCTGGTGGAAGACGCCGACGACTTGCTCAGCAGCCTGCCGGTCACTATCGACCGCGCCGGCGCTGCGCCTTCGGCCGTTTCGCGCATGACTGAGTTGCTGGCCGGCGCCAAACGTCCACTGATCCTCGCCGGTGGCGGGGCCATCGATGCCGCTGCCGAGCTGACTGAACTGGCCGAGTTGCTCGACGCTCCGGTGGCACTGACCATCAACGCCAAAGGCATGCTTGAATCCGCGCATCCGTTGTTGATCGGCTCGACCCAGAGCCTGGTCGCCACGCGCGCGCTGGTCGCCGAGGCCGACGTGGTGTTGGCCATCGGCACCGAACTGGCGGAAACCGACTATGACGTGACCTTCGCTGGCGGTTTCGAGATTCCCGGCAAGCTGCTGCGTATCGATATCGACCCGGACCAGACCGTGCGCAATTACCCGCCGCACGTTGCGCTGGTGTCCGACTCGCGCAACGCCGCACAAGCGTTGTTGAGCGCGTTGTCGCACAAATCCCTGGCTGAGCGCCGTAACGATTGGGGCCAGGTTCGCGCCGCCCGTTTGCGTGAAGAGCTGGCCGCGAGCTGGGATGCACCGACCCTGGCCCAGACGCGTTTCCTCGAAACCGTTTTGCAGGAGTTGCCCAACGCCGTGTTCGTTGGCGATTCCACTCAGCCGGTGTACACCGGCAACCTGACCTTCAACCCGGAACGCCCGCGTCGCTGGTTCAACTCGTCCACCGGCTACGGCACCCTCGGTTACGCCCTGCCGGCGGCGATTGGCGCCTGGCTCGGTGGCAGCGTTGAAAGCGGCGCCCGCCCGCCGGTTGTGTGCCTGATCGGCGACGGTGGCCTGCAGTTCACCCTGCCGGAACTGGCCAGCGCCGTGGAAGCGCGCACACCAGTGATCGTGCTGCTGTGGAATAACCAGGGCTACGAAGAGATCAAGAAATACATGGTCAACCGTGCCATCGAACCGGTGGGTGTCGACATCTATACCCCTGACTTCATCGGCGTGGCCAAGGCCCTGGGTTGCGCTGCCGAGGCCGTCAGCGGTGTCGAGCCATTACGTAGTGCGCTGCGTGCCGCCACCGATCGCCAAGGCCCGACTCTGATTGAAATCGATCAGACCCAGTGGATGCAGGCGGTGTCGAAATGAACTTCCCAACCACACTGGATGGCCTGTACATCGACGGCCAATGGTCGGCAGGCAACGAACACCTGCGCGTGATCAACCCGGCAACCGAAGCGCTGCTGACCACCGTCAATGGCGGCGACGAACGTGCCGTCGAGCAAGCCGTCAGCGCGGCGACCAAGGCCTTCACCGACTGGTCGAAAACCACTGGCGCCGAGCGCGGCGCGATCCTGCGCAAAATCGCCGCGGGCGTGCAAGCCGGGCGCGAACAACTGATGCATTTGCAGTCGAGCAACAACGGTAAACCGCTGTTCGAGGCGGCCATCGACGTCGATGACGTGATCGCCACCTTCGAGTATTACGCCGGTCTCGCCGAAGGCCTGGATGCAAAACAGGACAGCGCCGTCGAATTGCCGACCGATGATTTCAGCGCGCGCCTGCGCCGTGAACCCTGCGGTGTGGTCGGCCTGATCGTGCCGTGGAATTTCCCGATGGTCACCACCGCATGGAAGCTGGCCCCGGCGTTGGCCGCGGGTTGCTGCGTGGTGCTCAAGCCTTCGGAAGTGACGCCGCTGCCGGAGCTTGAACTGGCCGCGATCATCGCTGAAGCCGGCGTGCCTGCCGGTGTGTTCAACCTGGTTTGCGGTACCGGCCTGGCCGTGGGTGCCCCCCTCTCGGCAGACCCGCGCATCGCCAAAATCTCCTTCACTGGCAGCAACGCGGTAGGCGTGCAGGTCATGCAGCGCGCCGCAGAAACCGTGAAGGGCGTGAGCCTGGAACTGGGCGGCAAATCTTCATTGCTGGTACTGGCCGATGCCGATCTCGACCTGGCGGTGGAAGTGGCGTGCGGCGGCGGTTTCTTCAACGCCGGGCAGATGTGCTCCGCCACCAGCCGTGTACTGGTCGCCGAGGAACTGGCTGAAGCGTTCCTGACGCGGATCAAGGCTCGTGCCGAAGCGATTCGCGTGGCGGACCCGTTCGACCCGAACGTGGAGATGGGCGCGCTGGTCAATCAGGCGCAATACCAACGCGTGCTTGGTCATATCGATCGCGGTTTGAGTGCCGGTGCGAGGCTGGTGTGCGGCGGTAATCGTCCGGCGGATCTGCCGCGCGGATATTTTTTGCAGCCGACGGTTTTCACCGATGTGCCCCTGGACAGTGCGCTGTGGTGCGAAGAGATTTTCGGCCCGGTGATCTGCGTGCGCCGTTTCACCTCCGAAGCCGAAGCGATTGCCCTGGCCAATGACAGCCAGTTCGGCCTGGTGGCCAGTGTGGTCACGCGTAACGCTGAAACCGCTGACCGTGTCGCCAACGCTTTGCAGGCGGGGCTGGTGTGGATCAACGCGCCTCAGGTGATCTTCCCGCAGACCGCTTGGGGCGGCTACAAGCAGAGCAGCATCGGCCGCGAATTGGGGCCGTGGGGCTTGCAGGCTTTCCAGGAAATCAAACACGTGATTCGCGCCGTCTGAAGGCACGAAAAAGGTGAGCGCATGCCTCGCAAGGAGGCATGCGTCGGCGTCATGGCTTCGATGAGTTTTTATCGATAGTCAGCTGTTTTACACGACTTCAGGATGAACTCGCTGGCCCGGTAAAGCCCCCGAAAATACGAGGGGTAAACGCTGATCCAGTCGCGCGGATGCAACAGTTTCGACCTGCCTTATACCTACAAAAACAAAGGGAGTCCGTAATGGGCGAGCATGATCTGAACAGACGTCAATTCATCAAGACCGTGGGCGTAGCCTCGGTTGCAGCGGCCGCCATGAGCTTGCCGTTCGTCAAGGCCAATGCCAGCGATACCCGCTTCACCGGCAAGACCCTGCGCCTACTGACCTGGTCGGATGACACCGGCCTGGCTGCATTGCGCAATATCGCTGCGACATTCGAAGACAAGTACGGCTGCAAGGTCATCGCCGACCGCACCGGCAGTACTTCGGAAATGGTCGCCAAACTCAAGGCCGGCGGTGATCGCCCGCAGTACGACATCATCACCCTGGCCGGCGTCGGCGCCGAAGGTCTGGCCGCCGCCAACCTGTTGGAAAAGCCCGACCTCAACCGCATCCCCAACATCGTCGATGTGCCGGAAAAATACCGCACCGGCGCCAATGGTCACGGCATCGGTTACCTGCTCTGGTGCAACAGTCTGGTCTACAGCACGCGCACCCAGAAAGAAGCGCCGACCAGCTACGCCTCCCTGTGGGACGCCGACGCGGCACCGAACATCTTCCTGCCGCCACCGAACTGGACCGAGGCCATGGACCTGATCATCATCGCTGCCAAACTGGCCGGCGGTGACGAGCACAACATCGAGCCTGGCTTCAAGAAACTCGCCGAACTGAAAGATCGCGTAGTGACCCTGGGCGAAAACCCGAACCAGATCGCCGAACTGTTCCGCACCGGTTCCCTGGACATGGGTGGCCTGTACGCGCCGGCGTTCTTCCCGAAACAGATCCGCGATCCGAACTACGGCCTGGGCGCCACGTTCGGCATGAAGGAAGGTTTCTACACCGACCTGATGCTGTCGGTGATGCCGAAGAATCGTCCGGGCGACACCGACATGGCGTATGCCTTCATCAACCATTCTCTGGACCCGCTGGTGCAGGGCAAGATGGCCGAGGACATCTACAACGGTCCGGTCAACGCCAAGGCGATCATCTCCGCCGAAGCGCGCAAGAGCCCGTACATCCTCACGCCGGAGCAGATTGCCGAGAAGGCGATCATGCACGACAACGCTTTCCTGGCGACTGTGCATGACCAATGGATTCGTCGTTACACGGAAATCTTTTCTTCCTGATTTCTGAGGTTCAAGGATTTTTTGTGGCGAGGGAGCTTGCTCGCGCTCGGCTGCGCAGCAGCCGCATAACCAGGCTCCGCGTTCTATCAGAACCAACGCGGTGGTTGATTGGGGTCGCTAAGCGACCCAGCGGGAGCAAGCTCCCTCGCCACAGGTTCTTGCTCGATCTCAGTCTTGCTGCTTTCCATTGACGAGACCCTTTGCTATGGAACACCAACCTCTGACCCACCCGGTGAGTGCCGTGCCCACGCGCGCCAATCGCGGTGTTTCGCCGACCGCGCGTGCCTGGTTTTTCCTGACACCGTCGATGCTGTTTCTCGGCGTGCTGATTGCCGCGAGCCTGTTGGTACTGCGCATGAGCGTGGGCACCAAGGGCGCGGAATGGTCCGGGTTCAGCCTGGCCAGTTACGCCCAGTTGCTGGAACCCTATTACCTCAAATCCCTGATGCTGACTCTGCGCCTGGCGTTGATCAGCGCGGTGATCGCCGTGATCCTGGCGATCCCGGTGGCCTACACCATGTCGCGACTGACCTCACCGTTCGTGCGTCGAATCTTCCTGGCGGCGGTGCTGTTGCCGTTGTTGGTCAACCTGTTGCTGCAAAGCTACGGCTGGCTGGTGATTCTCGGCCCGGGCGGCATGCTCAACCAGGCACTGATGGGGCTGGGCCTGATCAAGCGTCCCATCATGCTGCTGTACAACCAGAACGGCGTGTTGATGGGCCTGGTGCAAACCGCGTTTCCATTGGCCGTGTTGCCGATCGCCAGCGCCATGCGCGGTGTCGCCCGCAGCTACGAAGAAGCCGCCGCCACCCTCGGCGCCAGTCGCTTCCAGGTGTTCCGCCAAGTGGTATTGCCGATGAGCCTGCCTGGGATCATTACCGGTGCAACGTTGGTGTTCGCCTACAACGCCAGCAGTTTCGTGGTGCCGCTGCTGCTCGGTGGCCGTCGCGTGCCGATGCTGGCGGTGATGGTGCATGACCAGATCGCCCCGCTGATGAACTGGCCCGCCGCATCCGCTGCCGGTGTGGTGCTGATCGTCACGACACTGGCGATCATGACCTTGTCCGAATACATAACCGGCCGTCGTCGACGCATGCTGGAGGCTTCGCAATGAGTACCCTGACCAAGAAGCGTTATGGGCTGTTGCCCGGCGAGACCGGCAAGTTCGCCGGCATCCTTTCCGGCTTCATTCTGCTGCTGGCGGTGCTGCCGATCCTGACCATGATCGTCATGTCCTTCAGTGGCGCATCGAACCTTGATTTCCCGCCGAGCAGCTACAGCCTGCAATGGTACAAGGCCGCCTGGCACACCTTCGTCTCGCCCGATTCCAGCGACGTGTTGAGCCTTGGCCAGGCCATGACCACCAGCCTCATGGTGTCGTGCCTGACCATGGTCTTCGCCACGATCATCGCGGTGCCGGCAGCGTACGCATTGACCCGTTGCGAGTTCCGCGGCAAGGCCGTGGCACTGCAACTGATGTCGTTGCCACTGGTGTTCCCGATGGTAGTGTTGGGGCTGGCATTGTTGCTGGTGTTCGACAGCCTGCCATTCCACATGACCACCTCGCGATTGGTGATTGCCCACGTCATCCTGGCGTTGCCGTTCGTGGTGAAGAACTGCACGGCGGCCATGCTTTCCATCGGCAGCGAAGTCGAGGAGGCCGCACAAATGCTCGGCGCCTCACCCCTGCGGGCGATTGTCGATGTGGTGGTGCCGTTGATGAAGTCGGGGATCCTGGCGGGCATGCTGCTGGCGTTCATCGTCTCGTTCAACGAATTCACCGTGACCTATTTCCTCTACACCATCGATGTGATGACCGTGCCGATCTGGATGTACAGCCGCACTGTGTCTTCGCTCGACCCCACCGTTTTTTCGTTTGCCGTGCTGATCGTGTTGATCGACTTTGTCCTGATTTGGGCACTCGAAAAACTGGTCGGTGAAGGTGGCGTTTCGTTCTGATTTCTTGAGGTGATTCTTATGTCTGGTCTGATTCTGGAAAACGTCGAGAAACATTACGGCTCGGCCTGCGCGGTAAAAGATGTAAACCTGCATTTGCCCGAGGGCAAACTGGTGTGTTTCCTCGGTCCTTCGGGCTGTGGCAAAACCACATTGCTGCGCATGATTGCCGGGCTGGAAACCCTGAGCGGCGGCGAGATACGCCTCGACGGTGAAGACATTGGCCATACGCCTGCGCACCTGCGTAATTTCGGCATGGTGTTTCAGTCCCTGGCATTGTTCCCGCACATGACGGTGGGGGAGAACATCGCCTATCCGCTGAAACTGCGTGGGGTCAGCAAGGCTGACCAGCAGGCGCGGGTGGTGGAGTTGCTGGAGTTGATCCAGCTGCAACCGATGATCAATCGTCCGGTCGCCAAACTCTCGGGCGGCCAACGCCAGCGCGTGGCGATTGCCCGGGCGATTGCTTCGCACCCGAAAATCCTGCTGCTCGACGAGCCGTTGTCGGCGCTCGATGCCAAGTTGCGTGAGTCGATGCAGGTGGAAATCCGTCAGCTGCAACAGCGTCTGAACATCACCACCATCATGGTCACCCACGACCAGCGCGAGGCCATGACCATGGCCGATATCGTCGTGGTGCTGGGTGAGCACAAGGTGCAGCAGGTGGGTACGCCAATCGAGATTTACCGTCATCCGGCTAACGAATTCGTCGCGGATTTCATCGGCTCCGGCAACATTTTCCCGGCCACGGTACTGGGCAACGGCCAGGTCAGTTTGCCGGGCGGGGACGCGCTGAAGGTGCCAATCTGCAGCAGCATCGTGGTTGGCGAGAAAGTGAAGATGCTGATCCGCCCGGAAGACCTGCAACTGTCGGCTCCTCAGGCCACGGCGGGCAACCGCTTGCTGGGCAAGGTGACGTTTGTGCGTGATATCGGCGCGACCATCGAGACGACGGTGGAGTGTTCCGGGGTGACGTTCACTGCGCTGAGCACGCCGTGTCAGGGTTTTGGTTTGAGCGTCGGGCATCCGGTGTCGGTGACCCTTCCTGCCGAGGCTTGTCGGGTACTCGGCGCCTGATCCAGGGTTCGTATTGCCTCAAATGGCCTCATCGCTGGCAAGCCAGCTCCCACAGTGATTGTGGTTTTCACAAGATTGTGTGAACACCGACGAATCCTGTGGGAGCTGGCTTGCCAGCGATGGCGTCAGCTGTAACAACAAAAAAATCTGGATCAGACGCTCAAACGCAACCGCGCCAAATCCCTCAAGGGTGGAGCCCCGAACAACCGACTGTACTCCCGGCTGAACTGCGAGGGGCTTTCATACCCCACGCGATACCCGGCCGCCGAAGCCTCCAAGCCTTCCGCCAGCATCAAACGCCGCGCTTCCTGCAGGCGCAGCTGTTTCTGATACTGCAGCGGACTCATCGCCGTCATCGCCTTGAAGCGGTGGTGCAGCGTCGAGACGCTCAAGTTCACCTCTTTGGCCAGATCATCGATGCGCAGTGGCTGTTCGAAGTTGCCATTGAGCCATTTGATCGCCTGGCTGATGCGATGGCTCTGGCTATTGGCAATGGCGATTTCGTACAACCTGTGCCCCTGCTTGCTGCGCAACAGCCGATAGAGAATTTCCCGACGAATCAGGGGCGCGAGCATGGCGATGTCCTTCGGCGTGTCGAGCAAGCGTGCCAGGCGTAGCACGGCGTCGAGCATCGCGCTGTCCAGCCGTTCGACGTACAAGCCGCGTCCGGTCGGGCGGGTTGGCACACCGATCGGGCCGGCGTCGGCAATCAGCGCGGAGATTTCTGCGGGGTCGATGTCCAGCCGCACAGCCAGGATCGGCTCCTCGGCCGAAACATTCACCACTCGACCACTGAGCGGCATCGAGACCGAGACCACCAGGTAATTGAGCGGGTCGTAATTGAAGAACTCATCGGCCAGCCGTACTTCCTTGCGGCCCTGGGCCATGATGCACAGCGCGGGTTGCGCGAGCACCGGGGCGAATTCGTGGTTTTGACTATGGCGTGACATGAACAGCGAGCCCACGGCGGTGGCATAACTGCCATCTTCCGCGGTGTTGCGACGAATGATCGCCGCCAGTTCCGCACGCTGTTTCTCCATCTCGATGTCCAGCGCAGCTTCAAAGTGATCGAGTGACGACATGCAAGGCATCCTCGGCAAGGTGATGGGGCAAAGCATATGTTTGTGCAAGCCGCGGTGGTAGACACATTCTGTCGAATGCTTGCCTGATTCTGCATGAGGATGTTTTTTCGACCCCGCAAGCGAGAGCGTAGAGCCCCAAAGTTGCTTGAAACTCAGAAGGCAGAGCCGTGACAGTGTTTTACACAATGTTGCAGGCAGCCCGCGTACTTTCGCAGGATTGTGCAACGCGGCGGCAGAAATCGACTAACGGAAAACCCGCAGTGGCCCTTAACCTTTGATCCTGTCGCAGCCCGTCCCCCGGCTGCCACTCGACTCCCCGGGAGGGTTGAACCATGTCCAAGCAGATCCCCGTCAGTCATATGGCTTTCGTTCGAGCGCGCGCCGGGCGTTCACAAGAACTCGGTTTGCGCCTGAGTGCGTTGATCGAGCCGTCCCGTGCAGCGCCAGGCTGCCTGAGCTTTACCTTGCAACACTCACAATGCGATCCGGATCTGTGGCTGGTGTCCGGCTTCTGGAGCAATCAACAGGCGATGACCGCGTATTTCAACACCCCGGCCATGGAGATTTTTGCCGAGCTGGTGCAGGAACTGGTGGTCAACAGCCTGGATTTCCATACCTTCAAGGATGTCTCGCAGGCGCAGGCCTTGCGTCAGTCCGGGGTAGCGGTACACAAACTGGCCGGTTGAGGGTTTAATGGCTGCATTCTCAACCAGCCAGGATGCGCGACATGGCACGCAAAGCCTTTGAAACCTTCGAAGCAGTATCGGCCGTAATCCCCCGTGAAGGCGGGTATTACGCGGCAATCGCGACCAAAGCCATTGGCGGCTCCGGTGCGCCTCGTTTCAACAAACTGCTGGAAGAGCAGACCTTCAAGACCGCCAAGGAAGCGGACGAAGCCGCCGCCCTGCAACTGACCCATCTCAAGGGCGTTGGCGAAGACGGCGAACTGATCTGGTAATTACTTCACCGCTCCCGGGCGGTACATTTTGAACAATGCCTCAGGTCCCAGCTGGAAGTAATCCGCTGGCCCGCCGCCGCGCAGAATCGGTTCTGCCGCGGCGGTGTCGTATACCCCATCCTTCAGCAGCCATTTGGCGATATGCACGGCGACCACTTCGCCGAGGATCAGCCAACTCGGCACCACATCGCCGTCCGCTCGTTGCAACTGAATGATCTGCGTGACCTTGCATTCGAAAGACACCGGGCTTTCGGCAACTCGCGGCACCTGAATGATTTTCGACGCCACGGGGGTCAGCCCGGACAATTCGAATTCATCGACTTGCGGCTCGACCATGGCGCAACTCTGGTTCATCTGTTCGGCCAATGGCCGAGTAGCCAGGTTCCAGGCGAACTCGCCGGTCTGTTCAATGTTGTTCAGGCTGTCTTTGCGCCCGACGCTGGAGAACCCGATGATCGGCGGAATGTAGTTGAAAGCGTTGAAAAAGCTGTAAGGCGCCAGGTTCAAGCGGCCGTCGGCATCCTGGGAAGAAATCCAGCCGATGGGGCGCGGGCCTACGATCGCGTTGAATGGATCGTGGGGCAGGCCGTGGCCATTGGCGGGTTCGTAGTAGTGGATGTCGTCGGGCATAGGCTTTTGTTCCTGAGGACTTGATTCGCAAGAGCGTCATAGTGCAAGGGCAAACCGCTAATTTCCAGTCAGAAAAAAATCCTGTAGGAGCGAGCCTGCTCGCGATGCGGTCCGTCATTCAACATCTCAATCGACTGACAGTCAGTCATCGCGAGCAGGCTCGCTCCTACAGATTTTGTGATAAGTGCACAAATTTTCAATGCTCTGGAAAAGACCAGGCCCGGCCGAAGCCGGGCTATGGTGCCGTGGATTGGGATTTAGCTGACTGACGCACCGCCGGTGCGGTCATAACCATCTTCAGCGACAGTGGCGCCGCCGGTGCGGTCGTAGCCGTCTTCAGCAACGGTGGCGGAGCCAGTACGGTCATAGCCGTCAGCGGCGACAGTAGCGGAGCCGGTGCGATCGTAGCCATCTGCTGCAACGGCGGAACCGGTGCGGTCGAAACCGTCGGCGGCGAAGGTGTTGGCGGCCAGTACGGACAGGGCGATGGCGAGGAACAGTTTGGTTTTCATCTTCATTCTCCAGATTCTTTGGCGTGGTGTGTCTTGGGCATGGGTTTCATGCTACGCCAGTTAAACTGATTAAAAAGCGCAAAATAATGCTAAAAACAATCGATTAAGTAGATATTAACGCCGTCAGACGGTTCCGCTTTCAGGGACTGAATGGGCGCATCGCACTTGATCGAACAGGCCGTTTGAGGATGGTCAGCAAGCATTAACTCGTGATTAATCTGCCGTGGTGTGTCGTTAACAAATTGTTTAATCAATGGCCGCGAATGTCGGCAGTGTGTTTTTCAAAAAAAAAGGGCAGACCCGAAGGTCTGCCCTTTTTGCTGAAGCGCGCCTGGACTTAGTCCGTGACGATCCGCGAATGCTTACGGGTGTCTTTCATGGTGATGTACACCAGCAACGACACGGCGATGCACGCGGTGACATACCAGTAGTAACCGGTTTCCATGCCGATGCTCTTGAACCACAGTGCGATGTATTCAGCGGTACCGCCGAAGATCGATACGGTCAGTGCGTACGGCAGGCCTACGCCCAGGGCGCGGATTTCGGTCGGGAACAGTTCGGCTTTCACCACGGCGTTGATCGAGGTGTAGCCGCTGACAATGATCAGTGCCGCCATGATCAGGAAGAACGCGCCCCACCAGGTGGTGATGGTGTGCAGGGTAGTGAGGATCGGCACGGTGAACAGCGTTCCCAGAATGCCGAAGGCAATCAGGATCGGCCGACGACCGATTTTATCCGACAGCCCGCCGATGACCGGTTGCAGGCACATGAACAGGAACAGCGTGGCGGCGGAAATGGTGGTGGAGTCGGAGATGCTCATGCCGACGGTGTTCACCAGGTACTTCTGCATGTAGGTGGTGTAGGTGTAGAACGCCAGCGTACCGCCCATGGTCAGGCCGACCACGGTCATCAGTTCCTTCGGATGGCGCATCAAGGTGCGCATGGCGCTTTCCTTGGCCTTTTCTTTCTTGGTGAACGATTCGGTTTCTTCCATGCCGCGACGCAGGTAGAGCGCGACCACTGCGCACAGCGCGCCGATGGCGAACGGAATGCGCCAGCCCCAGGCGTACAACTCTTCGGTGGTCAGCAGGTTCTGCAGCACGATCAACACGCCCAGTGCTATGAGCTGACCGGAAATCAGGGTCACGTACTGGAAGCTGGAGAAGAAGCCACGACGCTCCTTGGTTGCCATCTCGCTGAGGTAAGTGGCGGAGGTGCCGTATTCGCCACCCACCGACAGGCCCTGCAGCAACCGGGCGAACACCAGAAGGATCGGCGCACCGATACCGATGGTTTCATAGCCAGGGCTCAGGGCGATCAGCAGCGAGCCGAAGCACATCAGGTAGACGGAGGCCATCAGGGCCTTTTTGCGTCCGACCTTGTCGGCGTACAGGCCCATCAGCCAGCCGCCGATCGGGCGCATCAGGAAGCCCACGGCGAAGATCGCCGCGGTGTTCAGCAATTGTGCAGTGGTGTCGCCTTTGGGGAAGAAGGTCTTGGCGAAGTACAGGGAGAAAGCGGCGTAGACGTACCAGTCATACCATTCGACCATGTTGCCGACGGAGCCACTGAAGATCGATTTGATACGGCTGGAGGTGGTGCGTTGTTTTGTCGACACGGCAGCCGACCCACGGGGCAGGGAACTGGAGTTATCCATTGAAGGATCCTTCGTTTAATTATTTTATGAAGCGCGCGTAAACGCAGGCTGCCGGGGCTATAGCAGGAGCTGTGCCAACGGCGAGAGGGCCGGTTTAGAAGGGGTAGGCAGGTTTTATGAGCGGAAATCCGCTTATGGCGTGCAGGGCGAGAAGCGGATTTCCGCCGAAACAGATCGTTCCTACGCTCCGCGTGGGAATGCAGCCCGGGACGCTCCGCGTCCCAAAAGCCGAACGCGGAGCGTCCGTTGAGGCATTCCCACGCGGAGCGTGGGAACGATCAAAAATGAGGTCCGTCCAGACGCTACAGGAACATCTCTCGGGTCAACCCGTGCCGCTGCATCTTTTCATTGAAGGTCCGGCGCGGCAGTTGCAGTTCCTCAAGCACCGATTTCACATCGCCTTTGTGCCGCATCAGTGCCGCGCGCAGGCACTGCGCTTCAAAAGCTTCCTGTTGCGCTGCCAGTGACTGCCCGGGTTCGACGGCCAACAGCTCCGGCTCATCAAGGCCCAGGACCTGGCGCTCGGCGACGTTGGCCAGTTCGCGCACGTTGCCAGGCCAGTCATGACTCAGCAGATGGCTCAGCTGCGCGCCGCTCAACGGTGGAAATTTGCGTCCCAGGCGTTCGGCAGCGTTCTGCGCGAAGGATTCGAACAGCAACGGTATGTCTTCACGGCGTTCGCGCAAGGGCGGCAGACGCAATTGAGCGACGTTCAACCGATAGGCCAGATCTTCGCGAAAACGACCGGCCCGCGCTTCATCAAGCAGGTCCGGTTTGGTCGCGGCGATGATGCGCAGGTCTACCCGGATACTCTGGTTCGAGCCCAATCGCTCCAGCTTTTGTTCCTGCAACACCCGCAGCAGTTTCACCTGCTGCGCCAGCGGCATGCTTTCGATTTCATCGAGGAACAGCGTGCCGCCGTCGGCGTATTCGAGCTTACCGATACGCTTGCCTTGTGCCCCGGTGAACGCACCGCTTTCGTGGCCGAACAGTTCGGCCTCGAACAGTTGCTCAGGGATTGCCGCGCAGTTGAGCGCGACAAAGGGTTTGTCGGCCCGTGGGCCGAAGTCGTGCAGGCAGCGGGCAACCAATTCCTTGCCGCTACCGGTTTCACCGCGGATCAACACATTGACCGGCAACGACGCCAGATCCAGTACCTGTCGACGCAAAGTCTGCAAGCCACGGGACACGCCGAGCAGTGTGGCATCGAGCTTGGCGCGGTTGTCCGCCTGCTCATGCAGGGCGCGGTTTTCCAGTACCAGGCGACGCTTGTCCAGCGCCCGGCGCAGGCTGCCGAGCAAGGTTTCCGGGCTGAAAGGTTTCTCGAGAAAGTCATAGGCGCCATCGCGCATGGCGTCGACGGCCATCGGTACATCGCCGTGACCGGTCAGCAGTATCACCGGCAGGTCAGCGTCGCGGCGTTGCACTTCGGCCAGCAGTTCCAGGCCGCTCATTCCGGGCATGCGCACGTCACTGAGAATCACCCCGGCAAAATGCCTGGGCAGCTGCGCCAGGCACTCTTCGGCGCGGCTGAACAATTGCACGTCAAAACCGGACAGGCTCAGCCATTGCTCGACGGCGCTGCGAATGCTGCTTTCGTCGTCGACCACCATCACAGAATTGAGCATCAGCCTTGGGCCTCCAGGTCGATCGGCAAGGTCAGGGTGAACACCGCGCCATTACCGTGATTATCCGCGGTCAATCGCCCGCCCGCTTCGTGAACGATGGCGAACGAAACGGCCAGGCCGATGCCCAGCCCGTCGCCCACGGGTTTGGTGGTGAAAAACGGATCGAACACCTTGGGCAGATTTTCTTCTGCGATGCCGCTGCCATTGTCGATGACGCTCAGTCGCCACAATTGTTCATCAGCCTGGAGACGGATTTCCAGGCGTTTGCAGGGTTTATCCTGCATCGCATCGAGGGCGTTGCGCAGCAGATTGATCAACACCTGCTCCAGGCGAATCGCATCCCCGCGCACCCATGCCGGACGCGTCATATGCAGCACGGTGCTGACTTGCTCGTCGCGCAAGCGAGTGTCGAGCAATTGCAATGACTGGTCGACCACCGCCGCCAGGTCCAGGCGTTCGCGCAAGCCGCTGGGGCTTTTGCGGGCGAAGGTTTTCAAGTGCCCGGTGAGGGCGGCCATGCGGGTCAGCATGTCGTCCAGCGGTTTGAGCGCCTGGTACGCTTCATCGACGCGGCCATGATCGAGCAGCAGACGCAAAGTAGCCAGTTGCATACGCTGGGCCGTCAGTGGCTGATTGATTTCATGGGCCAGTGCCGCCGACATCTGACCGAGGGCGGCGAGCTTGGCTGATTGCACCAGGCCTTCCTGGGCGGTGCGCAAATCGCGGGTGCGCTCCTCCACCAGTTGTTCAAGTTCTTCGCGGCTGCGTTGGCGTATCTTCGCCAGGCGCCAGCGCTGGTGGAGAAACAGCAGCAGAAACACCACCGTCAGCCACAACCCGGCAGCGGCAAGCGCGGCGTTGCGGCTGTCCTCGAAGGCCACCTGCGGACGGCGCAGCAAGTGCAACGTCCAGCCTTCGGCGGCGAGCGGCAGCGATTCCCACAGGTAATCGGCACGGCCGTCCGGGCCATTGACCCGTGTCAGCGCACTGTTGTCGTCGAAGTGGCGCAGCACTTGGTAGTCCAGCGGCATCAGCGGTTGCTTGTCGTATTGGCGGGTCGCCTTGAGCTCGGCGTGATCGCTGGCACTGAGTGGCTGTAAATGGCGATAGCGCCATCCCGGTTGATTGGCAATGAAGATGACCCCGCGGGCGTCGCTGACCAGCAACGTGTCGCTGCCCTGGCGCCATTCGCGCTCCAGTTCCGGAAACTCCAGTTTCACCACCATGGCGCCGAGAAACTGGCCGTCGTCGTTGGTGACGGCGCTCGACAGGAAGTAACCGGGAATGCCACTGGTCACGCCCACGGCATAAAAACGCCCGGTGCCTTGGGTGCGGGTCTGGCTGAAATAGGGCCGAAAACCATAGTTGTGGCCGACATAACTGCTGGGCAAACGCCAGTTGCTTGCCGCCACGGCCAGCCCCGTACGGTCGAGCAATTCCAGGGTCGAAGAGTCGGCCGCACCGTTGATTCTTTCGAGTTTACGGTTCAGCACATCCTGCTGCTCGGGGCTCACCGGGCCTTTGAGGGCGTCGCGCAATTGCGGGTCCAGCGCCAGCACCGAGGGCAGGGCGCGGTAACGTTCGATCAGCGTATGCAACGATGTGGCATACAGCGCCAATTGCTGATTGGCCCGTGCCGCGTCTTCGATCATTGATTGGCGCACGGTATGGCGCATGGCCAACGTGGCAACGAGGGCGGCGCCGGCGATGATGACGACGGTATAGACCGTCAGGCGCAAGGGGCGAGAAAACTCGAACATGCTGCATTACACACGGGGGAACGGAGGGGGCGCACCATAACATGGCCACGCGATCCCCTGTAGAAGCGAGCCTGCTCGCGATGGACGTCAACGATGACGCGGGCTGCCTGAATGAGCGCGGTGCCTTTGCGTCCATCGCGAGCAGGCTCGTTCCTGCTGGGGGATGTGCGGGCAATAAAAAAGGCGACAGGAGCACAGCTCCGGTCGCCTTTTCCTGCGGGGCAGTCTAAGCGCTTACTGCACTTCCACCGCCAGGCTTTCACTGATCTTTTGCTGCCAGATGGCAGGACCGGTGATGTGTACCGACTCGCCCTTGCTGTCGACCGCAACGGTCACAGGCATGTCTTTTACGTCGAACTCGTAGATCGCTTCCATGCCCAGTTCGGCGAAAGCCACTACGCGGGATTTCTTGATCGCTTGCGCCACCAGGTAAGCCGCGCCGCCGACTGCCATCAGGTAAACGGCTTTGTGGTCCTTGATCGCGTCGATGGCGGTCGGGCCGCGCTCGGATTTGCCGATCATGCCCAGCAGGCCGGTTTGCTCGAGGATCTGACGGGTGAACTTGTCCATCCGCGT
>NZ_RCOE01000006.1:0-3505 GCF_004321495.1 Pseudomonas sp. Sample_10 | reverse complement strand
CGTTGAAGGTACCGCCACCGACGGTCCCTAACCCACAGATGCCTACTTTGACCGGTTTCACTGTGAACTCCCCATAAAACGGCCGACTCGAGGCCGGCCGTGAAAACAGCCGCATGTTCGCGGCTCTCTATTAATGGCCCGGCGATGTTGCTGCCGGACCATGATCGTCAATGGCTGACCGTGACGATGCGAATTTACTTCGCGCCCAGCGCCAGTTTGGCGACTTGTGGCGCAGGCTGGTAGCCCGGAATGACCTGACCATCGGCCAAAACGATGGCCGGTGTACCGTTCACGCCAATCGACTGACCGAGGGCGAACTGTTTGGCAACCGGGTTATCGCACTTGGCGGCCTTGATTTCCTTGCCGTCGACCATTTTGTCCATGGCCGCTTTCTTGTCTTTGGAGCACCACACCGCCTGCAATTGCTCATCACCCGGCGAGCCCAGCCCCTGACGCGGGAACGCCACGTAACGCACTTCGATTCCGCGCTTGTTCAACTCCGGGATTTCGGCGTGCAGCTTGTGGCAGTAGGGGCAAGTGGTGTCGGTGAACACGGTGATGTGCGATTTGGTTTCGCCGATGGCCGGGTACACCACGGTTTCAGCGACCGGGATTTCATTGACCAGTTTGGAAATGCCCAGGCGTTCGGTCTTTTCGGTCAGGTTGACGGGCTTGCCGTCCTTGAGCTGGAACATGTAGCCCTGAACGACATATTGCCCGTCAGCACTGGCATACAGCACGCGGCTGCCCTTGAGTTTGACTTCATACAAACCCGGCAACGGACTGGCGGTGATGGTTTCTACCGGTACTTCGAGCTGGAGGTTTTCCAGACTTTTACGAATGGCTTTGTCGGCCGCGTCATCGGCGACGGCAAAGGTGCTGACCAACGCAATGGCTGCGGCGGCGAAAATCTGGGTCAGACGCATGAGAACTCCTGAAGGCGGACAAATGTGACGATCAGAACGCCCGTGCCGAAACACCGGGTCATAACCGCCCATCGTGCAAACCGACAAAGCCTACCACATAAGGCAACGGTGGCCGAATGCAGGTGACGCAGGACAGCCTACGATGCCTGTTTGGCAATATTCATTGTGGCGAGGGGGTTTACCCCCGTTGGGTTGCGCAGCAACCCCACAATCTGCCACGGGGTTAAATTAGTTGCTCCGTGAGTACCGGTTTACGACTGCTGCGCAGCCGAACGGGGGTAAACCCCCTCGCCACAGATAAGCATTTCAGTTTCAGGAACGGTATTTAGCCGCGCGGATGGTGCTTGGCGTGCAAATCCTGCAATCGCGCCCGGGCGACGTGGGTATAAATCTGCGTTGTCGACAAATCACTGTGCCCCAGCAACATCTGCACCACACGCAAATCCGCACCATGGTTGAGCAGATGCGTGGCGAAGGCATGACGCAGGGTGTGCGGCGACAGCGATTTGCCGATCCCGGCGACTTTGGCCTGATGCTTGATGCGGTGCCAGAACGTCTGACGGGTCATCTGCTCGCCGCGCTGGCTGGGAAACAACACATCGCTGGGACGCCCGCCAAGCAATTCGCCACGGCCATCGCGCATGTAGCGCTCGACCCAGACAATCGCTTCCTCGCCCATCGGCACCAGCCGCTCCTTGCTGCCCTTGCCCATCACACGCAAGACCCCTTGGCGCAAATTGACCTGCTCCAGTGTCAGGCTGATCAGCTCCGTGACCCGCAGCCCGCAGGCGTAGAGCACTTCGAGCATGGCGCGGTCACGCTGGCCGATGGCTTCGCTCAAATCAGGGGCCTTCAGCAGGGCTTCCACATCGGCTTCCGACAAGGATTTGGGCAACGGTCGCCCAAGTTGCGGCATGTCGATCCTTAATGTTGGATCGACCGCGATCAACTTTTCCCGCAGCAGATAGCGATAGAAGCCACGCACGCCAGAGAGAAACCTTGCCGTTGAACGGGGCTTGTAGTTTTGCTCCAGGCGCCAGGCCAGGTGGTCGAGGATCAACTCACGCCCGGCGTTGATCAGCTCCAGGCCCTTTTCCTGCAACCAGCCGTTGAACAGCGCGAGGTCACTGCGATAGGCATCGCGGGTGTTATCGGAAAGACCTTTCTCCAGCCAAAGGGCGTCGAGGAACTGGTCTATCAGGGGATGATCGATGGCGGACATAAAGGCTCAGGCAAGACCGACAGTACGGTCAGGGAAGATAAATCGCAGGCAACAAAAAAGCAGCCCGTAGGCTGCTTTTTTCTGCATCGGAAGCTGGACTTAAGCCAGTTTTTCCTTGATGCGAGCTGCTTTACCAGACAGGTCACGCAGGTAGTACAGCTTGGCTTTACGTACGTCACCGCGACGTTTAACGGCCATGCTGTCGATTTGCGGGCTGTAGGTCTGGAAAGTACGTTCTACGCCAACACCGTTGGAGATTTTACGAACGGTGAATGCACTGTTTACGCCGCGGTTACGCTTGGCGATAACAACACCTTCGAACGCTTGCAGACGCGAACGGTCGCCTTCCTTCACTTTCACCTGAACGACAATGGTGTCGCCCGGGGCAAAGGTAGGGATCTCTTTGGTCATCTGCTCTGCTTCGAGTGCAAGGATGATTTTGTTAGTCATGCTGTGCTCCTAAGGTAAATCGTCGGATCTACCATCGATACGTTGTTAACTATCGTCCCGCTCGCGGATGTATTCCTCGAGCAGCTTCTTCTCTTCTCCAGAAAGCGAGCGGCTTTCCAGAAGATCGGCGCGTCGTTCATAGGTCCGACCAAGGGACTGCTGTAAACGCCAACGCCGGATGTGCGCGTGATTGCCACTTAGCAATACGTCGGGAACACGCTGATCCGCATACACCTCCGGTCGGGTGTAGTGCGGGCAATCCAGCAAACCATCCGTAAAGGAATCTTCCTCGGCGGAGTCCGCATGCCCTAAAGCTCCAGGCAGCAGTCGTGTAACCGCATCGATCAGGACCATCGCCGGCAGCTCGCCGCCAGACAGTACATAGTCGCCAATCGACCACTCTTCATCGACATGAGCATCAATAAAACGCTCGTCAATGCCTTCATAGCGGCCGGCAATCAGGATCAATGCATCCAGATTCGCCAACTCGCGTACCGCCGACTGAGTCAGTTGACGGCCTTGGGGCGACAGGTAAATCACCTTCGCGCCCTCCCCGGCGGCTGCCTTGGCCTGAACCAGAGCATCTTCCAGGGGCTTGATCTTCATCACCATGCCCGGACCACCGCCAAATGGGCGATCATCCACAGTGTGATGTCGATCCGTCGTGTAGTCTCGCGGATTCCAACAGGTGAGCTGCAACAGCCCCTGTTTCACCGCCCGACTGGTGATGCCGTACTCGCTGATGGCGGAGAACATCTCGGGAAACAAACTGATCACTTCTACGCGCAAGTTAGCCACGCTTAGAAATCCGCGTCCCAATCCACCTTCATCTCGCCTGCTGCCAGGTCGACGGCCAACACGCATTGCTCGGTATAGGGCAACAGGCGTTCGCGATCATCCAGGCTGC
>NZ_RCOE01000264.1:0-27519 GCF_004321495.1 Pseudomonas sp. Sample_10 | reverse complement strand
CGTGGGAACGATCTGGTTTCATCTCACATGCGCGAACGCACCCACCCCGCCACTTTTTGGATCGTTCCCACGCTCCGCGTGGGAATGCAGCCCGGGACGCTCCGCGTCCCTTCAACAGCCGAACGCAGAGCGTCTGTTGAGGCATTCCCACGCAGAGCGTGGGAACGATCTGGTTTCATCTCACATGCGCGAACGCACCCACCCCGCCACTTTTTGGATCGTTCCCACGCTCCGCGTGGGAATGCAGCCCGGGACGCTCCGCGTCCCTTCAACAGCCGAACGCAGAGCGTCTGTTGAGGCATTCCCACGCAGAGCGTGGGAACGATCTGGTTTCATCTCACATGCGCGAACGCACCCACCCCGCCACTTCACGGTGAATCCCTTCCACCTCCCTCAACAACCCCGCCATGCGCAAGAAATCATGGGTCATGCCTGGTTGTTCGAGCAAGGTCAGGTCATTGCCGGCAGCGCGCAAACGCTCGGCATAGGCCAGCCCTTCGTCATGCAGCGGATCATGCCCGGCCAGGTACACCAGCGCCGGGGCCACGCCCGACAAGTCTTCAGCCAACAACGGCGAGCAGCGCCAATCCGCCAGGTCTGCCGGAGTGCGGCCGTAGTGGGCGTAGAACCAGTCCAGGGTCGGGGTTTCCAGCAGGTAACCTTCGGCAAAGTCGCGATGCGAAGCGCGGTGAGTGGTGGCGTCGGTGACCGGATACACCAGCAACTGCGCCTTGGGCTTCAACGCCAGTTCTGCGGGGTCGCGCACGGCAATCAACGACAACACCGTGGCCAGGGTCGCACCGACGCTGTCGCCGGCCAGTGCCACCCGTGATGCATCCAGGCCACGCGCCGCGCCTTCGCGAACCAGCCAGTTGCCGGCATCGCAGGCGTCCTGCACCGGGGTTGGAAAACGCCATTCAGGCGCCAACCGGTAATCCACCATCAACACGGCAAAACCACCCTGCGCCGCCAGCCGACGGCACAACGCATCGTGGGAATCGAGGCTGCCGACCACATATCCGCCGCCGTGGAAATACAACATCACCGGTTGCAGGCCATCGGCCGCTTGCCCGTCGCGATACAGGCGAGCCGCGAGGCTGTAACCATCCCGCGCGGCGATGCTGAAGTTTTCGCAAGCAATGTGCGCCAGCGGCACATCGAGAAAGCCCGAGGACGCTTCGAAGTCGATCCGCGCCTGTTGCGGCGTCTGTTCGTGCATCGGACGATTTTTACCGGTCAGACGGCCGAACTCGGCGAGTTCGAGGAATGCTTCAAGTTCTGGCAGTACGGCCATGGGACGAATCCTTTTACACAATAAAGGGAACCTGTGGCGAGGGAGCTTGCTCCCGCTGGGCTGCGAAGCGGCCCCAAGAATGGGCCTGCTGCGCAGTCCAGCGGGAGCAAGCTCCCTCGCCACTAACGTTTTCAAGCAATAGCTGTCCGGCGCTCCAACAGTTGCTCAAGCTCATTGAGCAACACATCACCACGCAACAACTCGTAATGCCCGCCCGCCAACAAGCGATCCACGCCGTGATGACCGACTTGCGCTTCGAACACCCGGCGCTCGTCATCACGCCCGGCCACCCACCAGCGATGCGCCGCCACCTGCACCGATGGCAATCGTCGTTGCGCCAGCGCCAGTTGTTTGAGCGATGAGCCGGTGGCGAAGATCTGCGTCAGCTCGCTCGCGCCCAACGCCGCGTTTTCGTTGGCACCGTGCATTGCCGCTTCAATCACCGCTGCGGCGCCTTCCCGTTCACTCAGGCCAGCGGCTTTCAAATCAATCAATGCTTCTGCGTCTTCAGACGGTTGACCGAGGACGAACTTCAGGAAGTCCGCCAAATCTTCGCGCCAGTCCCCTGCTTCCGCGGTGCCCGCCACGTAGCTGTCGACCAGTCCGGCAAACGCCACTGTTTGCCCTTGGTCTTCCAGTTCCCGAGCGACCAGTTGCGTCAACGCGCCCCCCAACGACCAGCCCAACAGGTAATACGGACCGTGCGGCTGTTGTGCACGAAGCCGTTGGGCGTAGGCCTGGGCCATCGCCAGCAGCGATTCGTCCTGCCACTGCGGATCAAGCAACATGCGGCATTGCAGGCCATACACCGTGCGCCGACCTTCCAGACGCCGGGCCAGCGGTTCATAGTCGAACACCGTGCCGAAACCGGCGTGCAGGCAGAACAGCGCCGGCACATTGGCGACCCGGCTATTGAGCGCCAACAACGGGTCTGGTGCTTTCGCGGGCTCGACTACCTGATAGCCACTGAGCTCGGCGATGCACGGTTTCTGCATCAAGTCGCGCAGTTTCAACTCAAAGCCCAACTGCGGCTGGCTGCGCACCCGCGAGATGACTTTGAGCACCTGCAACGAGTCGCCACCGAGTTCGAAGAAGTTGTCGTCGATGCCCACTTGCGGCACGCCGAGTACGTCTTGCCAGATCGCGGTCAACGCCTGTTCCAGCGCATTGCGCGGCGCGCGATAGCCGCCCAGCGCCCATTCCGGCTCGGGCAGTGCGCGGCGGTCGAGCTTGCCGTTGGCCGACAGCGGGAAACGCTCCAGCACGAGGATTCGCGCCGGCACCATGTAGTCCGGCATTTGCGCTTGCAGCTCGGCTTTCAAGCGACGGTCCAGCCCGACCGCAGCGCCAGCCACCACATACCCGACCAACTGCTTGCCGGTCGGCGTGTCGTGCACCACCACGGCGGCATCCTGCACGCCCACGCAATCGCGCAAGCGCGCTTCGATTTCGCCCGGTTCGATGCGGAAACCACGAATCTTCACTTGCTGGTCGAGTCGGCCGAGGTAGTCGATCAAGCCGCATTCACGCTGGCGCACCAGATCACCGGTGCGGTACATGCGGCCACCGGCCTCGAACGGATCGGGTATGAAACGCTCGGCGCTCATCCCCGGCCGCTGGTGATAACCCCGCGCCAGGCATTCGCCGCCCAGGTACAACTCACCACTGACACCCACCGGCAACGGATTGAGATCGGCATCGAGTATGTACAAGCCGCGCCCCGCGACGCCACGCCCAATCGGCGCATAGGCGGCATCGCAACGCTCGCTGGCCTCGGCACGCCACAGCAGCGGCGTGACCACGGTTTCAGTCGGACCGTAACCGTTGACCAGACGCTTCGGCCGCAAGGCACGCTTGACCTGTTCGAAACTCGCGTCCGGCACCGCATCGCCACCAAAGCAATACACCTCGACCGCCGGGGGATTGCCCAGACGCTCGGCCACTTCGGCCATCTGTTGCAGGTACGCAGGCGGGAAGCAGGCGACGGTGACGCTGTGCCGATGCAACACTTCCAGGGTTTGCTCCGGCGTCCACACGTTGTCCTCGCGGATCACCAGGCTGCCACCGGCCAGCATTACGCTCAGCCAACGCTCCTGGGCCCCGTCGAAGGCGAACGACATGAAGTGCAATTCACGGCTGCGGGTTGCCAGTTCGTAGAGATCGATGATGCCGCGGCAATGCCGGGCAATCGGCCCCCGCGACACGGCCACGCCTTTGGGTTGGCCGGTAGACCCCGAGGTGTAGATCAGGTACGCCAGGTGGCCGGGCAGCGGCTCGACAACCGGGCACTCGCTGCTGCCGGCAACGTTCAGTTGATCGAGCAACAAACGCGGCGGGCTGTCGGCCAACGTCAGGCGTTCACCGATGTCGCTGTCGCAAATCAACAGGCTCGCCGCTGAATCGCTGAGCATGTACGCCAGCCGTTCGGCCGGGTACGCGAGGTCCAGCGGCAGATACGCAGCGCCCGCCTTGAGCACCGCGAGGAACGCGACAAGGGTCCGTTCGGAACGCGGCAGCGCCACGGCCACCAGGTTTTCCGCGCCGATGCCGCGTGCGATCAGTTGCTGAGCCAGACCGTTGGCCTGTGCATCGAGATCGGCATAGCTGAGCTCCCGGTCCTCGCAGAACAACGCCATTTTCTGCGGCTGATGACGGACATGCTGATTGAACGCGAGCAATAGATCAGTGTTGTCGGCAGACTCGTGCGGCAGACTCAAACGCGCTTCGGGCAAGCCAATGTTGCCGAGCAAGCAGTCGGCATCCTCAGGCAATGCACGCAGCAACCCTTCCAGTTGGGCACGAATGCGCTCGACTTCCTGTTCGCTGAAGCGATCACGCAGGTACAGATATTCGACTTCCAGGCCTTCCTCGTTGGCGCTGACCATCAAGTCCATCGGGAAGTTGGTGACGCCGCCGCTGCCGACTTCGGCGAAGCGCAACTCGCCTTCCTCGCCACCGCGCAAGGCTCGGTCCACCGGATGGTTTTCAAAGACGATGATGCTGTCGAACAGCCCCTGGCCACCCTGCCCGGCCCAGCGCTGGACGTCGGACAACGGCGTGTGTTCGTAGTCGCGCACCGCCAGGTTGTAATCCTGCAGCTCACGCAGCCACTCACCGAGCGGCTGTTGCGGGTCGAGGGTCTGGATCACCGGCAAGGTGTTGATGAACAGGCCGAGCATGTCCTGGGCACCGGGCAAAGCGGTTGGACGCCCCGCCACCGTGGCGCCGAATGCCACGCTGCGCTGGCCGCTATGGCGCTGCAAGAGCAACAGCCAGGCGCCTTGCACCAGGGTGTTGAGGGTCACGCGCTGGCGCTTGGCGAAGCTGTGCAACTTGCGCGTCGCCTCGGCATTGAGGTCGCTGTACATCACGCCATGGCCGCAACCGCTGGCACCGGAGGCCTTGGCCAGAATGGTCGGTGCTTCCAGCAAGGCCAGACGCTCACGCCAGAAAGCTTCGGCCTGGGCATCATCCTGGCGTTGCAGCCAGGCGATGTAGTCGGCGTAGCGACCGGTCAGCGCCGGCAGGCTGTCGTGGTGGTACAGGCGCAGCATTTCGCCGAGCAGGCGCGAAGCACTCCAGCCGTCCAGCAGCAGGTGATGGTAGATCCAGATCATCTGGTAACGCGCTTCACCGAGGCGAACCAGAATGAAGCGCATCAGCGGTGGGCAGCTCAGGTCGAAGCCCTTGGCTTGCTCGGAATCCGCCAGTTCACTCAGCGCCAGCTCGGTGTCGCTACGCTCGCGCCAGTCAAGTTCTTCGATCGGCAACTCGACCTCGGCGAACACCGCTTGCAGCGGATCGGCCAGCCCATCGCGCCAGCGGAACGCCGCGCGCAGTACTTCGTGACGCTCGACCAGCGCTTGCCACGCCGCACGGAAACGCGGCACCTGCAAGCCGTCGACCGCCACGCTCAATTGGTTGACGTAGGGGTTGAGCTCCGGCGAATCGAGGCAATGGAACAGCATGCCCTGCTGCATCGGTGACAGTGGATACAGGTCTTGCAGCCCTGTACGAGCCGCTGCATCAATCTGCGGAACAAGGGCAAACGCCTCGACGGTCGGCGTGTCGACCAACGTAGCTTCACGACGGGTCGCCACGGCGGCGAGTGCACGGATGGTCTGTTGCTCAAACAACTGCTTCGGACTGAACACCAGCCCGCGCTGTCCGGCACGGCTCACCGCTTGCAGGGAAATGATCGAGTCACCACCCAGTTCGAAGAAATTCTCGGTGACGCCCAGCGAATCCACGCCCAGCAGCGCCTGCCAGATTTCTACCAGCAGCGCCTCGGCGGGCGATGCCGCTGCCACTTGATCGAGGCTCTGGCGCGAGGCTTGCGGCGCTGGCAAACCCTGACGATCGAGCTTGCCGTTCGGCGTCAGCGGCAGTGCCGCCAGGCACATCAGGTGCGCCGGCAACATGTGCGCCGGCAAGCGACTGCGCAGGTGCGCCGTCAGTGCCTCACGCAGGTCTTGTTCATCTGCCAACGGATCACGCGGCACCACGTAACCGACCAACTGGCGGCTGGTCGGGCCATCGCGGTCGATGACCAAGGCTTCACGCACGCCTTCGTGTTCCATCAGGCAGGCTTCGATTTCGCCGAGTTCGATACGGAACCCGCGAATCTTCACCTGCTGGTCGATGCGACCGAGGTATTCCACCACCCCGTCTGCGCGGAATCGTGCGAGGTCGCCGCTGCGATACAGACGCGCGCCCGGCACGAAAGGATCCGGCACGAAACGTTCGGCGGTCAGGTCCGGGCGCTGGTGATACCCCCGCGCCACGCCCTCGCCGCCCAGGTACAACTCGCCCGCCACGCCCACCGGCAGCGGCTGCAAGCCGCCGTCCAGAATATAGGCACTGCGGTTGCCAACGGGCCGGCCGATCGGCATGAACGCCGAGTCGAATTCGGTATCCGGATAGGCCAGCCAGATCAGTGGGGTGATCACCGTTTCGGTCGGGCCATAGCCATTGATCAGACGTTTGGGTTGCAGCACTTGCTGGACTTCATCGAAGGCATGCTTGGCCATGCCTTCACCGCACGGCGTGTAAGAGCGGATCGGCAAATCGCGCCCGGCTTCGCCCATGTAGTCAGCGATCTGCGCCAGGTAGCTCGGGGTGAAGCAGGCGATGGTGATGCGGTGTTTTTCGATCTCGGCGCAGGTGCGCTCCACGCTCCACAACTCGTCGTCGCGCGGCATCACCGCCGAACCGAACACCAGCGGGGTCAGCCAGCGTTCGTGGGCACCGTCGAAGCTGATCGAGGCAAATTGCAGTTCGCGGTCGTCCGGGGTCATGCCGTACAACTCGCCGATGGACAGGCAATGCATGGCCAGCGGACCGTGGGCCACGCTCACACCTTTCGGCCGCCCGGTGGAACCCGAGGTGTAGATCAGGTAGGCGAGGTTTTCACCGCAAGTCAGGTTGACCGGGTTGCTGTCGGCCATGGACTCCAGCGGCTCGCGGTCGATTTCCACTACCGCCAGGCCTTCGGGCAATGGCAGTTTTTCCCGCAGCCAGGATTGGCTGATCAGCAGCGAGATCCCACTGTCATCCATCAGGTAGCGCAGGCGTTCCGCCGGATACGCCGGGTCGAGCGGCACATATGCGCCGCCCGCCTTGAGGATCGCCAGCAGACCGACGATCATTTCCGGCGAACGCTGCATCGTCAGGCCGACCCGCACTTCGGGGCCAATACCGCGCCCGCGCAAATGGTGGGCCAAGCGGTTGGCGCGGCAGTTGAGTTG
Source organism: Pseudomonas sp. Sample_10 (assembly GCF_004321495.1). Taxonomy (NCBI): domain Bacteria; kingdom Pseudomonadati; phylum Pseudomonadota; class Gammaproteobacteria; order Pseudomonadales; family Pseudomonadaceae; genus Pseudomonas; species Pseudomonas sp. Sample_10. Next base: position 20,478 of record NZ_RCOE01000264.1, on the reverse strand, counting down.
GTCGAAGCTCAGTTGCACATCGTTGAAAATCAGCGCCGTGGCATCAGGCCGGGCAACGGCCTGGGCCTCGATCAACTGATGCACGCACAGCGGGTTTTGCGCGACCTTGAACGGCGGGTTCCATTCCAGCAATTGCTGGGTGCGTTCGGGTGCGGTCAGCAGGTCCAGTTCACTCAACGCTGCCTGAGGCGTGGCAACCATTGCCGCCAACAACGCGGCCAGGTGCTCGCTCATGCGCACAATCGCCGTGCTGCTGAAGTGGCTGCATTGGTAACTCCAATGCAGGCTCAGCTGACTTTCGGCGGTGGCCGCCAGGGTCAGCGGGAAATTGGTGCGTTCGTGGTTGTGCGGGATCGAGAAGCTCAAACCGGCCGGCGCGCCCTGTTGCAAGGCCTCGGCCACCGGGAAGTTTTCGAACACCAGCAGGCTGTCGAACAGCGGCTCACCGGCACGCCCGGCCCAGCGCTGGATGTCACCGAGGGCGGTGAATTCGTGCTCGCGCAGTTCGAGGTTCTGCGCCTGCAAGCGGTTCAGCCATTGTTCGACGCTTTCCACCGCGTCGGGGCTGCTGATCACAGGCAAGGTGTTGATAAACAACCCGAGCTGGCTTTCGGCCCCCGGCAAGTCCACCGGACGCCCGGCCACAGTGGCGCCGAACGCCACGCTGCGTTGCCCGCTATAGCGTTGCAGCAACAGCGCCCACGCGCCTTGCACCAGGGTGTTGAGGGTGACTTTCTGCTGGCGGGCAAAGTCGCTGAAACGTTGGCTGGTGGCGACATCGAAGGTCTGGCGATGGTCGGCAAACTCCGCTGGCGAGGGCTGTTTGTTATCGCCATGCGCAAGGCTCTGAGACAACAGCGTCGGGTTGTCCAGGCTCGCCAGTTGCCCGCGCCAGAAGGCCTCGTCTGCCTCGGCATCCTGACGTTGCAGCCAGCCGATGTAGTCGGCAAAACGTCCGGTTGGCGCGGGCACTTCCTGGCCGGCATAACGCTGCAAGACTTCGCTGAGCAACAGCGAATTGCTCCAGCCGTCGAGCAACAGGTGATGGTGGGTGTAGATCAGTTGCTGACGCTCGTCATCCAGGCGCACCAGCGTCAAACGCATCAACGGCGCTTGAGTTGAATCCAGTTGCAGGCGTTCGCTGTCGATCAGTTGCGCCAGCGCTTCGACCTGATCGTCGCGATCACGCCAGTCAAGGCAGGTCATCGGCAACTCAAGATGACGATGGACCACCTGCACTGGCGCTTCGAAACCCTGTGGGAAGTGAAAGCTGCTGCGCAGGATCGCATGACTGTCGAGCACCGCTTGCCACGCCCGGCCCAATCGTTGCGCATCAAGGCCGCGTACCTCGACGCTGAGCTGGTTGACATAGGCGCCGGACGCCGACTCAAAGAGGCTGTGGAACAGTAAACCGGCCTGCATCGGCGACAGCGGATACACGTCTTCGATGTGCCCCGACGGCACCGGCAACCCATCAAGTTGCGCTTGGCTCAGCCGCGCCAGCGGGAAGTCCTCCGGGGTCACGCCGCCCGCACCGTCGCTCAGGCAATGGTCGATCAGCGCCAACAGCTCAGCACGGAAATCGATCGCCAGAGCTTCAATGTCGCGCAGGTCGAAGCATTCACGGCTGAAGGTCCAATCGAGTTTCAATTCGCCGCCGTAGACCTGGCCGTCCACGGACAGCCAGTTCGGCAACGGCGCATCCGCCGATTGCGCGGCACCGCTGGACTCCTTGGCCGGGGAGAACAAGGCGTCCTCGGCAAAGCTCTGGTCGAACTGGCCGAGATAATTGAACGTCACCCGCGCCTGGGGCAGCGCGACCAATGCCGATTGCGCCGCAGCATCGCCCATGTAGCGCAGCAGGCCGTAGCCCAGGCCTTTGCCTGGAACTTCGCGCAGTTGCTGTTTGATCGCCTTGATCGAAGCGCCGAGCTCGGCGGTCGGCGTCAGGCGCACCGGGAACAGGCTGGAGAACCAGCCAACGGTGCGGGTCAGATCGATATCGTCGAACAGTTCTTCGCGGCCATGGCCTTCGAGCTGGATCAGCGCCGATGCGTGGCCGGTCCAACGGCTGAGGGTGCGGGCCAGTGCGGTGAGCAGCAGGTCGTTGACTTGGGTGCGGTAGGCCGCGGGTGCCCGTTGCAGCAATTGGCGAGTCTGATCGCGGTCCAGGCCGATGCTCACGCCCTGGCGCAGATGCCCGGCCTGACTCGCTTGCGGGTTGGCTGCCGGCAGCGAATCGCTGGCCCCGGCCAGTTGCGCCTGCCACCAGTGCAGTTCGGCGGCGGCGGTTTCAGAGCGTGCGTAAGCGTCGAGCTTGTCGGCCCAGGCCTGGAACGCGCTGGTTTTTGGCGGCAATGCTTCACCTTGATAGGCGGCCTGCAAATCTTCCAGCAACACCCGCCACGAAACCCCGTCCACCGCCAGGTGATGGATCACCAGCAGCAACCGTTGCGATCCGTCGGCCTGGGCGATCAGCGCCACTCGCAGCAGCGGCCCGTCCTGCAGGCTGAGGCTGCGCTGGGCTTCGTCGCACACCGATTCGAGCGAGGCATCGCTGGCGACGCGGGCGGTCCAGAGCATGTCGATGACGTCGGCGCTGTCGGCACCGACATAACGCGCCGACCATTGGCCGTCGACCTGACTGAAGCGCAGACGCAGGGCATCGTGCTGTTTGAGCACACGCTGCAAGGCGCTTTGCAGACGCGGCAGTTCAAGCGTTTCGCGCGGTGTCAGCAACACCGCCTGGTTCCAGTGAGCGCGTTGCGGGATCGGCTCGGCGAAGAACCAGCGCTGTATCGGCGTGAGTTTTTGCACGCCATCCACCGCCCCCTGTTGCGCCGACGGTGCTGCTTGTTCCTTGACCACGGCGGCCAAGGCTTGCAGGGTTTGCTGCTGGAACAGGTCGCGCGGTTGCAGGCTCAGGCCGGCGCGGCGAGCACGGCTGACCACCTGGATCGAGATGATCGAGTCGCCGCCCAGCTCAAAGAAGTTGTCCTGACGCCCGACCTGTTCAACGCCCAGCACGTCCTGCCAGATCTGCGCCAGCACCTGCTCATGGGCACTGCGCGGTGCTTCGAATGCGCGCTGGCTGACCTGCGCGGTCGGCGCCGGCAGGCGTTTGCGGTCCAGCTTGCCGTTGGGGCTCAGGGGCATTTGCTCGATCAGCACCGTCTGTGCCGGCACCATGTAATCCGGCAGGCTGCCGAGCAAATGGCTTTTCAGGCTTTCACGCCACACGCCCTGCCGTTCGGCATCGGCGTCGACCAAGGTACGCTGCTGCGGCACGATGTAGGCCACCAGTTGCTTGCCGCTCGGGCCGTCGAGGGCCAGCACCACGGCTTCCTGCACACTGGCATGTTCTTGCAGGCGCGCTTCGATTTCCCCGAGTTCAATGCGCAGGCCACGGATTTTCACCTGGTGATCGATGCGTCCGCAGTAGTCGATGGCGCCGTCGGCGCGGTAACGCGCCAGGTCGCCGGTGCGGTACAAACGCTCGCCGCTGCCGAACGGGTCGACCACAAAACGCTCGGCGGTCAGCGCGCCGCGACGGTGGTAACCGCGGGCCAGACCGACACCGCCGAGGTACAACTCACCCACCGCGCCCAGCGGCAATGGTTGCAGTTCGCTGTCGAGGATACAGGTGCGCAGGTTGGCGATCGGGCGGCCGATCGGCACGCTGTCGCGGCCCTCTTCGACACAGGTCCAGTGAGTCACGTCGATGGCCGCTTCGGTCGGGCCATACAGGTTGTACAGGTTGGCTCGGGGCAGGCTGCGCAGGGTCTGGCGTTGCAGCTCCATCGGCAGCGCTTCACCGCTGCAAATGATCCGGGTCAGCGAGGTGCAGACCAGCGCTTCATCAGCGCCAATGAACGCCGAGAGCATCGACGGCACGAAGTGCAGCGTGGTGATCGACTGCTCGACGATCAACGCGGCAAGGCGTTGCGGGTCGCGATGCTCACCCGGTGCGGCGATCACCAGCGTGGCGCCTTTCATCAGCGGCCAGAAAAACTCCCACACCGACACGTCGAAACTGAACGGGGTCTTTTGCAGCACGCGGTCCGACGGTTGCAGGTTGTAGGCCTGCTGCATCCATTCGATACGGTTGTGCAACGCCACATGGCGGTTGCCCGCGCCTTTTGGCTTACCGGTGGAACCGGAGGTGTAGATCATGTAGGCGAGGTTTTCCGCCACGGCGATGTTCGGCAGATCGCTGCCCGGCAGATCGCTCAGCCAATCGGCTTCGGCGTGCAGGCACAAGGTGCGCACGGTGTCCGGGGTCGGCAATTGAGACAGCAAATGCTCCTGGGTCAGCAACAGCGAAATACCGCTGTCTTCGATCATGTAGCTCAGGCGATCGCGCGGATACTCCGGGTCCAGCGGCACATAGGCGCCACCGGCCTTGAGAATCGCCAACAGGCCGACGACCATTTCCAGCGAACGCTCGCAAGCGATCCCGACGATCACTTCCGGGCCGACACCCTGCGCGCGCAAGTGATGGGCCAGGCGGTTGGCGCGCAGATTCAGCTGTGCATAACTCAGGGTCTGGCCCTGGAACACCAGCGCCGTCGCTTGAGGATTTTCAAGCACCCGCGCTTCGAAGTGCCGTTGCACACAGACTTCGCCCGGATACTCCTGAGCGGTGTCGTTGAGCTCGTCGAGGATACGCAGGCGCTCATCGGCATCCAGCAGTGGCAATGCGGCCAGCGGGGTTTGCGGGTTTGCCAGCACGCCGGCCAGCAAGTTGCGCCAATGCCGGGCCAGTGTTTCGATGCGCTCGGCGTCGAACAGGTCGGTGGCGTAGGTCAGGCTGGCGAACAGTTGGTCACCCTGTTCCTGGGTGTCGAGTTGCAGGTCGAATTGCGTGGTCTGCGCCGTGGCGTTCAACGCCTCGACCCGCAGCCCCGCCAGCAAACCGCTGACCGCTGCCGGCCGGGCTTGCTGGTGGTTGAACATCACCTGGAACAGCGGGCTGTGGCTGAGGCTGCGCTCGCCTTGCAGCGCCTGCACCAGACGCTCGAACGGCAAGTCCTGGTAATCCTGGGCATCCAGCGAAGTGACGCGGGTCTGCTCCAGTAACTGGCTGAACGGCAGGCGTCCGTCGAGTTCGGCGCGCATCACTTGGGTGTTAACGAAGAAACCGATCAGGCCACGGGTTTCGCTGCGATTACGGTTACCGATCGGCACACCGATGCGCAGGTCGGCTTGGCCGCTGTAGCGATAGAGCAAGGCCTGGAAACTGGCCAGCAACAGCATGAACGGCGTCACGCCGCGTTGTTTGGCCAGGGTCAGCAGACCGCTGGCCAAGTCCGCGTCGAGGGCGAAGTCCAGTCGCGCACCAAGCTGGCTCGGCTGGGCCGGGCGCGGGCGATCGGTCGGTAGTTCCAGCAGCGGCTGTTCGCTGCCGAGTTTTTCACGCCACCAGTTCAGTTGCCGTTCCAGCTCCCCCGCTTCCATCCAACGCCGTTGCCACGCGGCGTAATCCGAATACTGGATCGGCAACCCTTGCAGTTCTGCGTCCAACCCTTGGCAATGGGCGGCATACAGTCGGGAAAACTCTTCAATCAATACCCCCATTGACCAGCCATCGGTGACGATGTGGTGCAGGGTCAGCACCAGCACATGATCCTCGGCATCCAGTTGCAGCAGGCTGACACGCAACAATGGGCCGTGCTGCAAATCGAATGGGCGGGCGATCTCCTGCTCGACTTTTTTCATTGCACATTCGAAGCGTTGCGCCGCAGGTTCATCGCGCAAATCGTGCTGCTCGATAGCCAATGAAGTGAACGTCGCCAAGGATTGCAGCACCTGGCCGTCATCCTCGACAAAACGGCTGCGCAGGCTTTGGTGCCGTTCCAGCAACCGGTCAAAACTCTGTTGCAGGGCCTCTACATTCAACGGTCCATGCAGACGCAGGGCCGCGGGAATGTTGTAGGCCGAACTCTGTGGATCGAGTTGCCAGAGGAACCATTGGCGCTGCTGCGCGTAGGACAGTTCAAAGTGCGCTGGCGGCTCGACGGCGGCTGGAATCGGCAGTTGACCGAAGCTCACACCCTGCTCTTGCATCTTGCTCAAAAACTCGCGGCGCTTGTCGGCAGGCAGGCCGGCGAAGCGGGTGGCGATACGCATGGCGGTGCTGTGTTCCATCAGTTGATCTCCATCTCGTCGAGAAGCGACTCAAGCGCATCCAGACGTGCATCGTTGTCAGTCGGGGCTTGTTGCGAGGCCATGGCGGCGTAAGCCTGAAGGTCGTGGCTTTCGAACAGCGCGCGCAACGGCAGCTCGATGCCCAATTCCAGTTCCACGCGGGCATTGGCCTGGGCGGCGAGCAGCGAGTGCCCGCCCAATTCAAAGAAGTTGTCGCGCCGCCCGATCTGCGCCACGCCCAGCACGTCGACCCAGATCGCCGCCAGTTGCTGTTCGAGTTGGCCCTCGGGGGCTTCGAACGGTCGCTGCCAGTCTTCGGCATCCGGCAGCGGCAAAGCCTTGCGGTCGAGCTTGCCGTTGCTGGTCAGCGGCAAGTCGTCGAGCAGCAGCCAGTGGCTTGGCACCATGTAGTCCGGCAGGTCGACCTTGAGCGCGGCGCGCAGGTTGTCACGCCAGGCAATCGGGTCATGCGGGGTTTGCTCGGCGACGACATAGGCGCAGAGCTGCGGCCCGGCGTCAGCGGTGTACACGCTCAACACCGCCTGGCGAACGCCGGGTTGCGCCAGCAGCGCGGCTTCGATCTCGCCCAGTTCGATGCGGAAACCGCGGATCTTCACTTGCTGGTCGATGCGCCCGAGGTAATCGATGCTGCCGTCGGCACGTTGGCGCGCCAGGTCGCCACTGCGATAGAGCCGTTGCGAAGCGTCGAACGGGCTCGGTACAAAGCGTTCGGCGGTGAGGCCGAAACGTCCGTGATAACCCCGCGCCAGACCGGCGCCAGCGATGTACAGCTCGCCTGCCACCCCCACCGGCACCGGTTGTAACTGGCTGTCGAGCAAGTACCAGCGCAGGTCGCGGATCGGCAGGCCGATCGGGCTCTGGGCCTTGCCGTCGAGGTCCGCCAGGCGAATCGCGCGATAGGTCACGTGCACGGTGGTTTCGGTGATGCCGTACATGTTCACCAGCGTCGGCTGTTGATCGCCGAAGCGTTCGAACCACGGGCGCAAGCTCGCCACTTCCAGCGCTTCGCCACCGAAGATCACCTGACGCAGCGCCAGATCGCGTGCGCTGGCGCAGGCAATCGGCAGCAGCTGGCGGAACGCGGTCGGGGTCTGGTTCAACACCGTCACCCCTTGATCGCAGAGCAAGCGGTGGAATGCCTGCGGCTCACGGCTGATGTAGTACGGCACGATGACCAGGCGCCCGCCGGTGCACAGCGAACCGAACAGCTCCCACACCGAGAAATCGAACGCGTAGGAATGGAACAAGGTCCAGACATCGTCCGGACCGAAGTTGAACTGTTCGGCGGTGGCCGTCAGCAAGCGCCCGACGTTGCCATGGCTGAGCAAAGCGCCTTTCGGGCGACCGGTGGAGCCGGAGGTGTAGATCACGTAGGCAAGATTGTCCGCCGTCGCCAGCGGCGCCAGGTTGTCGGCGCTGTAAGCGTCCAGTTGCATCGCGCCCAGGTCGAGCACCTGCACGCCATCACGTGCCGGCAAACCGTCGATCAAGTGAGACTGGGTCAACAGCAGCGCAATGCCGCTGTCGTCGATCATGTAGCTCAAGCGCTCGGCGGGGTATTGCGGATCGAGCGGCACATAGGCGCCACCGGCCTTGAGAATCGCCAGCAGACCGACCACCAGCGGCAGCGCCCGCTCGGTGGAGATGCCCACGCGCACTTCCGGCCCGACACCCTGCTCGCGCAGCTTGCGCGCCAGGCGGTTGGCCTGGGCGTTGAGCGCGGCGTAGGTCAGGTGTTCGCCCTCAAAAACCAATGCAATCGCGTCCGGCCGTTGCGCGGCTTGCGCTTCGAACAACTGATGCAAGGTCGGCGATGGCGCTTGCAGCTGGAACGCCGGGTTCCAGTGCTCGATCAAAGCGTCGTAATGCGAGGCTTGCAGCAACGGCAGTTCGGCGACGCGCTGCTGCGGATCGGCCACCACCGCACGCAGCAGGTTCAGCCATTGCTCGGCGAAACGCTGCATCGAGGCTTCGTCGTACAGATCGCTGGCGTAGGTCAAGCTGGCGTCCAGTGTGTCGCCTTGTTCCTGGGTATCGAGCACCAGATCGAATTGTGCGGTGTGCTGTTGCCAGTGCAAGCGCTCGACCTGCAAACCGCCGACCACCCGCTCGACGCTCGCGCCCAACTGTTGCTGGTGGTTAAAGAGCACCTGGAACAGCGGGCTGTGGTTGAGGCTGCGGTCGGGCTGCATGGCATCGACCAATTGCTCGAACGGCAAGTCCTGATGAGCCTGGGCATTCAGTGCCGTTTGTTTGACCTGTTGCAGCAAGGCACTGAACGGCTGTTGCCCGTCGATCTCGGCACGCAGCACCTGGGTGTTGATGAAGAAGCCAATCAGGCCTTCGGTTTCGATCCGCGAACGACCGGCGCTCGGCACGCCGACGCTGATGCCCGACTGCCCGCTCTGGCGGTGCAGCAAGGCCTGCAAGCTCGCCAGCAGCAGCATGAACAAGGTCACTTGCTGCTCCTGCGCCTGCTCACGCAAACCGGCCAGCAGTTGCCGATCGACGTTGAGCATCAGGCTGGCACCGCGCCCGCTGCGACGGGCCGGACGGCTCAGTTCGCTCGGCAGTTCCAGCGGTGCCTGGCTGCCGTCCAGTTGCTCGCGCCACCACGCCAGTTGCCGGGCGCCCTCACCCGCTTCCAGCCAGTCGCGCTGCCAGCGGGCATAGTCGCTGTAAGCCACCGGCAAGCTGTTGAGGTCAGGCGCGCAGCCCTCGATGGCCGCCTGATACAAAGCACTGAATTCATCGACCATGACCTGCATCGACCAGCCGTCGGCGGCGATGTGGTGCACGGTCAGCACCAGTACATGCTCTTCGGCGCTGACTTGCAGCAGCAACGCTCGCCACAGCGGACCGGTGCGCAGGTCGAACGGCTGGGCAATTTCTTCGGCCAGCGCATCGCTGAGCGCCGACTCAACAACTGGTCGCTCGCTCAACTGCAACGCCAGTTCGGCGTGCACCAACGGGCGGGCATGCTGACCGTCCTGTTCGAAGGTCGTGCGCAGGGTTTCGTGACGGGCCTGCAAGTGCAGGAAGGTTGCACGTATTGCGTCGCGGTTCAACGGCCCTTTCAGGCGCAGTGCGGCCGGGATGTTGTAGGCACTGCCGTGCGGGTCCAGTTGCCAGAGAATCCACTGGCGCTGCTGGGCGTAGGACAGAACTCGCGGCTGATCGGCCGCCGCAGGTTGCAGTGGCGGCTGAGCGCTGATTTCGGCAAGTGCCGCACGCTCGGCAAACTCCGAGAGACTCGCAGCGGAAAACAGGCTGCTCACCGACAGTTCGATGTTCAGTTGCTGACGCACCCGCGAAATCACTTGCAGTACCCGCAACGAGTGGCCACCCAACTCGAAGAAGTTGTCGTCGCGGCCCACTTGTTCCACTTGCAGCACGTGCTGCCAGATCTGCGCCAGCTGCGATTCCAGCCCTTCCAGCGGTGCGACGAAGGCCCGTTGTGCAGCACTGGCTTCAACCCTTGGCAAGGCCTTGCGGTCGAGTTTGCCGTTGTTGTTGAGTGGCAGATTGTCGAGCAGGAGCAAATGGCTCGGCACCATGTATTCCGGTAGCGACTGGCGCAGAACCGACCTGAGCGCTTGCAGGTATTGTGTCTCGGACGTAACCGCGCCACTGGCGACGATGTACGCCACCAGTTGCGTACCGTCCTGGGCGATGACCGCCGCTTCACGTACCTCGTCCCGAGCTTGCAGGCAGGCTTCGATCTCGCCCATCTCGATGCGCAACCCGCGAATTTTCACCTGATGGTCGATGCGCCCGACGTAATCCAGATCGCCCTGGGCGTTATAGCGCGCCAGGTCACCGCTGCGGTACAGCCGCGCCCCCGGTTCACGGGCAAACGGGTCGGGCAGAAAGCGTTCGGCGGTCAGCGCCGGGCGGTCGAAATAACTTTGCGCCAGGCAGGCCGGAGCTCCGATGCACAACTCGCCGACGCCATCGGCGGGCAGCAGTTGACCCGCCGAATCCAGCACATACAGCGCACGACCGGGGATTGCACGACCAATCGGGATACCGAACGCATCGCTGGCATCTTGCAGTTGGCAATCGTGCACGCTGGAGACCACGGTCGCTTCAGTCGGACCGTAGGTATTGAGCAAACGCACAGGGCTCAGACCAGCCTGATGCCACAGGCGTAAACCCTCCACCGACATGGCTTCGCCGCCGACGTGCACCTGGCGCAAATCACCAAGGTTACGCACCACGCCACTGGCGCATTCGCGGGCCAGCAGGAACCAGTAGGCCGCCGGCAAGTCGGCCACGGTGACGCCTTGGGCGACGATTTGCGCGGCCAGCCGGCCGGCGTCCCACAAGTCGTCACCGCGCATGATCAACGCCGCGCCGACGCACAGCGCCGGGTAGCACTGCTCGACGAAACCGTCGAAGCTGAAGGTCGCGAATTGCAGCACGCGGTCGGCGGCCGACAACCGCGAATAATCGGCGGCGGTCTGGCAAAACTCGCGCAGCGCACCGTGGGCAATCGCCACGCCTTTGGGCCGGCCGGTGGAACCGGAGGTGTAGATGATGTAGGCCAGATCCTCGGCAACGACATGGCTTGGTGGATCGTTGGCCGGGTAGCCTGCGGTTTCATCAAGGCTCAACAGGCGCAGATGCACTGGCAGCGGCAAATCGTCCAGCAGGCCGGGTTCGCACAGCAGCACCTCAAGGCGGCTGTCTTCGATCATGTAGCCCAGGCGTTCGGCCGGGTATTTCGGGTCCAGTGGCACATAGGCCGCGCCGCTTTTCAGTACCGCGAGCAAACTGACAATCAACTGTGGACCGCGCCGCAAGGCCAGGCCGATACGTTTGCCGGGGCCGGCGCCGTTGTCGATCAGACGATGAGCCAGGCGGTTGGCCTGGGCATTGAGTTCGCCGTAGCTCAGGAATTGGCCATCGACCTGCAATGCCAGCGCATCCGGAGCGGCAGCGGCTTGCGCGGCAATTCGCTCGTGAGCCAAAAGCCCTGTGGATAACTCGACCATTGCCGGTTGACTGATGGCGAGCAACGCGTGCTTGCCTGCGATATCGAGCAGTTCCAGCTCTCCCAGTGCCATTTCCGGCGCTGCCACGAATTGCCTCAGCAGGTGCTGCAGATTGGCTGCGAGCTGCGCCACCTGAGCGGCACTGAAACGCGCCGCGTCATAGCTGAAATCGACACTCAACGCTTCGCCCAGCTCGACGCCGAGGGTCAGCGGATAGTGGGTGCGTTCATGGTTATGCAGGTTGCCGAACGACAACCCGGCCGGCGCACCCTGCTTCAGGGCTTCGGCGACGGGGAAGTTTTCGAACACCAGCAGGCTGTCGAACAACGTCGAACCCTGTTGCCCCGCCCAGCCTTGAATGTCGTACAGCGGCACGTGCTCGAACTCGCGCATCGCCAGGTTCAGGCCTTGCAGTTCACCCAACCACTGGCTGACGCTCTGGTCGGGCTTCATCGAGCACACCAGCGGCAGCGTGTTGATGAACAGCCCCAGTTGCTCTTCGATGCCCGGCAGCGGTGCCGAACGCCCGGCCACCGTGGCACCGAACACCACGCAATCCTGACCGGTGTAACGTTGCAGCAACAGGCTCCACACCGCTTGCAGCACGGTGTTGAGGGTGACTTTTTGCTGGCGGGCGAACTCGGCCAGCTGTTGGGTTGCGCGACTGTCGAGGGTCACGCGAAGGTCCTCGCTACCCTCGACGCCGACGGGTGGGCGCAGGGCTTCGGCCAGCATCGTCGGTGTGTGCAGAGGTGCCAGCGCAGCTTTCCAGAACTGCTCGCCAGCGTCGGCCGATTGCTGTTGCAACCAGCCGAGGTAATCGCGGTACTGCCCCGTCGGCGCCGGCAGCGATTGCTCGCCTGCGTAATGCTCGATCACTTCGGCAAGCAACTGCGCGTTGCTCCAGCCATCCATCAGGATGTGATGGCTGGTGTAGATCAGGTGCCAGGCGTCGGTGCCGGTACGCACCAGTTTCAAGCGCAACAGCGGCGCGCAACCCAGTTCGAAACCTCGTGCCCGTTCGGCATCGGCCAGTGCGTCGGTGTCGGTCGCTTCAAGCACCTCGAGCGGCAGCGTCACCTGCCAGGCAATCGCCTGATGCGCGACGTCGAGCCCCTGCCAATGGAAGCTGCTGCGCAGAATGTCGTGACGTTCGACCGCGGCCTGCCAGGCGCGGCTGAAACGCTCGACGTCCAGGCCACCGATGTCCAAACGCAACTGACTGATGTAGGCGCCGACCTGCGGCTCGTGCAGGGTGTGGAACAACATGCCTTGTTGCATCGGCGACAGCGGATACAAGTCTTCCAGCGTCGAGACGCAGAGCGGCAACCCATCGAGTTGCGCCTGATCGATCTGCGCCAACGGGAAGTCCGACGGCGTGGCCTGCGCCACTTCAAGCACGCAGCAATGATCGATCAGTGCGTTGAGCTGCAACGTGTACTCGTCAGCCAGACGCTGGATGGTCGCGGTGTCGAACATCTCGCGGCTGAAACCCCAGCTCAGGGACAACTCGCCGCCGTAGACCTGGCCTTCAACCACCAGCCAGTTGCCGAGCGGCGCCGTGGGGTCCTGCGCCACACCGTTGCCTTCAGTGGACGGCGTGAACAACGCGCCTTCATCGAACTGCCGGTCGAACTGCCCCAGATAGTTGAAGGTGATGCGCGGTTGCGGCAACGCCGCCAGTGCATCGCGTACGGGCTTCGAGCCGAGATAACGCAGCGCGCCGTAGCCCAGGCCTTTGTCCGGCACGTTGCGCAATTGCTCCTTGATGGTTTTGATCGACGCGCCGAGATCGGCGCGGGGTTTCAGGTTGACCGGGAACAGGCTGGTGAACCAGCCGACAGTGCGGGTCAGGTCGATCTCATCGAACAGGTCTTCGCGGCCATGACCTTCAAGCTGAATCAACGTGCTGCCCTGCCCGCTCCAGCGGCAAACGGCGCGGGCCAGTGCGGTCAGCAACAGGTCGTTGACCTGGGTGCGGTAAGCCGCCGGCGCCTGTTGCAGCAGCTTGCGGGTTTTCTCGCTGTCGAGTTTGAGTTCGAGCTTTTGCTCGTAGCGGTTTTCCAGCGCAGCGTTCGGGCGCTCGCACGGCAGCTCATTTGACGCGTCTTGCAGTTGGCCCTGCCAGTGGCCGAGGTTGCGTTCGAAGGCCGGCAGATGCTCCTGCAAACGTGCGACCCAACGCTGATAGGTGCTGGTTTTCGCCTGCGCGGTACCGCCGTTGTAGAAGTGCTGCAAATCTTCCAGCAGCACGCGCCAGGAAACACCGTCCACCGCCAAGTGGTGGATAACCAACAGCAAACGTTCTGAGCCATCGGCCATCGCAACCAGCATTGCCCGCAGCAACGGTCCGTCGTGCAGGTCGAGGCTGCGCTGGGCTTCATCGCACAAGGCGTTGAGCTGACCGACCGATTGCGCCTTGCGCTGCCACAACACCGACTGCGTGGTCGGCGCGGCGTAGGTTTGCAGCCAGGCGTTTTCTGCCTGTGCATAACGCAGGCGCAAGCTGTCGTGTTGAGTCAGCAATTGCTCCAGGGCACGCTCCAGCACTTCGACATTCAACGCCACCCGCGGTACCAGCAGCAGCGACTGGTTCCAGTGCTGACGCTCGGGGATCTCTTGTTCGAAAAACCATTGCTGTACCGGGGCCAGTGCCACTTCGCCAACCGCCGGACCTTGATCGATCTGCGATAGCCCGCCAGTGCGTGCCGCTTGAGCGAGGCTGCGGATGGTCTGGTGCTGGAACAAGTCCTTGGGGCTGAGCACGATCCCGGCCTGCCGCGCACGGCTGACCACTTGCATTGAAACGATAGAGTCGCCGCCCAGCTCGAAAAAGTTGTCTTCCAGGCCGACGCTGTCGATGGCCAGCACGTCTTGCCAAATGGCCGCTAGGGATTTTTCCGATTCGCTACGAGGTGCAACGTGTTCGCGTTGTTGCGTAACGCCATCAATCGCCGGCAACGCCTTGCGGTCGAGTTTGCCGTTAGGGGTCAGCGGCAGATGTTCGAGGAACAGCAGGAACGCCGGGACCATGTAGTCCGGCAAATGCTGACGCAGCGCCGCTTTCAATGTCTCGCGCAGGATCGCTTGCGCATCGGCATCGACGACCAGTGCCACGTCACTCGGCACGATGTACGCCACCAACTGCTGACCGCTGAAACCGTCCTGCGCCAACACCGCCAGCTCTCTCACGGCGTCCTGCTGCAACAACCGCGCTTCGATTTCTCCCAGCTCGATACGGAAACCACGGACCTTGACCTGATGGTCGATGCGGCCCACGTATTGCAGAGTACCGTCGGCCTGATACCGGGTCAGGTCGCCGGTGCGGTACAGGCGTTCGCCAGTGCTGGAAAACGGGTTGGGTACGTACTTTTCAGCGGTCATGCCGGCCCGTGCGAGGTAGCCGCGCGTGATCCCGGCACCGCTCAGGTACAGCTCGGCGGACACGCCTTGCGGCACCGGTTGCAGGTCGGCATCGAGCAGATAGCTGGCGGTGTGCTTGAGCGGCCGGCCGATGTTGGCGCGGCCAGCGGTCTCGCGGCGGGTCCAGGTCGAATAAGTGGTGTCTTCCGACGGGCCGTACAGGTCGTAGACATGCTCGACGCTCGCTTGCCGGTACAACGCCTCCACCAGGCTTTGCTTGAGCGGCTCACCGGCCAGGTTGATGATGCGCACGCTCGGCGGGATCTGCCCGTCGCGTTGCAGCGCATTGATCGCCGAAGGCACGGTGTTGATCAACCGCACCTGATCCCGGGCCGGCAGTTGCGGCAGCTCCAGGGCATTGCGGGCGATGATCAGCGAACCGCCGTTGGCCAGGGTGACGAACAACTCCCACACCGACAGATCGAAGCACACCGAGGTCGAGGCCAGCACGCCCTGGATGTCTTCGCGGCTGTAAACCGATGCGGACCAGTCGATCAGCGCCAGCACGTTACGGTGGGCGATGGCCACGCCCTTGGGTTTGCCGGTGGAGCCGGAGGTGTAGATCACGTAGGCCAGGTTGTCCGGCGTGACACGGGTGATCG
Source organism: Pseudomonas sp. Sample_10 (assembly GCF_004321495.1). Taxonomy (NCBI): domain Bacteria; kingdom Pseudomonadati; phylum Pseudomonadota; class Gammaproteobacteria; order Pseudomonadales; family Pseudomonadaceae; genus Pseudomonas; species Pseudomonas sp. Sample_10. The sequence continues at coordinate 5,288 of NZ_RCOE01000264.1, read as the reverse complement.
GGGCATCGCTCGGGTAATCGGCCAGGCCTGTCGCTATGCCATCGAGCATCAGCAATTGGGATGCGGCCTGCACGATCAGGGTCTTGGCCACGTCCTGTTCGGTCAACAGCAGCAGCGCGCGGCTGTCTTCCAGCATGTAGGCGACACGCTCGGCCGGGTAATCCGGGTCGAGCGGTACGTAGGCACCGCCAGCCTTGAGTACCGCGAGCAAGGCCACCAGCAGCTGTTCGGAGCGCTGCATTGCCACGCCGACGCGGATTTCCGGGCCGACGCCCAGTTCGATCAGTTTGTGTGCCAGGCGATTGGCTTGCTGGTCGAGTTCGCTGTAGGTCAGGCGTTTGTCCGCAAAGGTCACGGCCAATGCATCAGGGCTTTCGGACACTTGCTTGCCGATCATCTGATGAATGCACAAATCTTCGGCGAAGCGTTCATCGGCGCGGTTCCAGTCGTGCACGATGCGCTGGTATTCAACCTGTTCCAGCATCGGCAAATCACTGATGCGTTGCTGTGAATCGCCGGCCATGCCTTGCAGCAAGCGCGTCCAGTGTTGCGCCATGCGTGCGATGGTCGTGGCGTCAAACAGGTCGTTGGCGTAGGTCAATGCGGCGTGCAGCTTTCCCGCCTTTTCATAGGTATCGAGGGTCAGGTCGAACTGGGTGGTGCGCCCTTGCCACTCGATCATGCCCAGCGCCAAACCGGAGGCGGTAGTGACGCTGCTGATGTCGGCAACCTGCGGCTGGTGGTTGTACATCACCTGGAACAGCGGCGTATGGCTGAGGCTGCGTTCCAGTTTCAAGGCTTCGACCAGTCGCTCGAACGGCAAGTCTTGATGAGCCTGTGCGCCAAGGGCCGTTTCCTTGATGCGATGCAGCAGTTCGTCGACCCGAGTCTGGCCGTCCAGTTGCGTGCGCAGCACCTGGGTGTTGACGAAGAAACCGATCAGGCCTTCGATTTCGCCGCGGTTGCGGTTGGCAATCGGCACACCGACGCGGATGTCGCGCTGGCCTGTGTAGCGTTGCAGGAGCACGTTGAACGCGCCGAGCAGCAGCATGAACAACGTGACGTTGTGCCTCTGTGCAGTGGCGCGCAGTTGCTCGGCGAGGTGCTCGTCGACGGCGAACTCGTAGCGGGTGCCACGATGACTCGGCATTGCCGGGCGCGGATGATCCAGCGGCAATTCCAGCACCGGGTGTTCGTCGCCCAATTGTGCCTGCCAGTATTCGAGCTGCCGCGCTTGCTCGCCCGCCTCCAGCCAGCGCCGCTGCCACAAGCCGTAGTCGCTGTATTGGATCGGCAATGGCGCCAGTTGCGGTTGCGTACCGGCATCGAAAGCGTCGTAGCAACGGATGAATTCATCGATCAGCACGTTCATCGACCAGCCATCCGAGACGATGTGGTGCAGGGTCAACAGCATGACGTGTTCCTGCTCGGCGAGTTTGAGCAAGGTGACACGCAGCAGCGGCCCCGTGCCCAGGTCGAACGGCAACACCGATTGCCGCTCGGCGGCTTGTGCCACGGCTTGCTCGCGCTCATTGGCCGGCAAGCTGCAGAAATCGACGTGTTCGATCACCAGCGGCGCCGTCGCCGGCACTTGCAGCAGGCTGTCGTCGGGCTGCGGTGCAAACACCGTTCGCAGGGTTTCGTGACGCGCCACCAGGCTGGCGAAGGCCTGTTCCAGCGCCGCCAGATTCAGACGACCGCTCAGGCGCACCGCACCGGGCAAGTTATACGCACCGCTTTGCGGGTCCAGTTGCCAGAGAAACCACATGCGTTGCTGGGCGTACGACAGCGCCTGGCGATCCTCGGCGTCGACGCCGGCAGGAATGGGAAAACGGGCGAAATCAACGCCCTCCTTGTGCAAGGCCGCGAGGAACACCTGGCGCTTTTCCAGGGGCAACCCGATAAACCGGCGAGCAAGTTTCAAGGAGTCTTCAGCATTCATTTCTTGGTATCCGGATCAGTGGCGGGAAGCACAAAGGCACGTCGTCCCTATAAAACGAATGCAGACCGGAAAAATTAGCGAATGAGAACAACTATCAGAAGGGAGATAAAACGAGGGCGATAACAGAAAACTGACCAACCCAAAACCGGTAGGAGCAAAGCTTGCTCGCGATAGCGGTGTGACATCCGACATGGATATCGCCAGTCACACTGCCATCGCGAGCAAGCTTTGCTCCTACAGAATCGGGGTCAGGCAGTGACGGCCATAGCGTGTCGTCGATGATGAACGTCAAGCTGATCCTTGATCACCTTGAGTACCTTGGCTTCATGCTCATGAATGAAGAAGTGCCCGCCAGCGAGCATGTCTAAGGAAAAGCTGCCGTGGGTTTCCTTGCTCCAGCCGATCAACTGCTCGGTGGTCGCTCGGTCTGCCTTGCCGCCGAGTACGTGCACCGGACACTTGAGCAGTGGTCGCTGGATCGGCTCGAAACGTCCGCAGAGCTGGAAGTCGGCGCGCAGGATCGGCAGTGTCAGGCTCATCAGTTCCTGATTGGCCAGCACTTCTTCGCGGGTGCCATTGAGGCTGCGCAGTTGCTCGATCAATTCGGCATCGGTTTTCGGCTCGGCAAAACCACGGTCGTATTCCAGACGCATGGTTGGCGCCGCGGTGCCGGAGGCGAACAAGGCCACCGGTTCCGCAACGCCCAGCGAACGAAACGCATGGGCCATCTCACAGGCGAGCAAGGCACCCAGGCTATGGCCGAACAAGGCATACGGTGCCTTGAGCATGGCTTTTTGTTCGTGGGCCAATTGCAGGGCCAGGCGGCGCATGTCGGTGTGCAACGGCTCGCCGTAGCGCGCGCCACGCCCCGGCAATTCCACCGGTTGCAGCTTGATCCACTCCGGCAGTTTGCGCCGCCAGCGGCTATAGACCATGGCGCTCGCGCCAGAATAAGGCAGGCACAGCAAAGTCAGCGGGGTCACCGGACGTACCTCAAAAGTTGTCTGTTCAGAGAACGGATGAAGTACGCCTGGAATTAGTCGCCGATCAAATGCCTACAGATGTCAGGCCCATTCCAGCGCCGGCAAGCCAAAGGCGCCCGGCTTGAAGGATTTGAGCGTACGAAGAATGCCATCGGCGTGTGCGTATTTTTCATCGGCCATGGCCGCGTCCGGAATCGCGATCGCGGTCATCCCCGCTGCCTTCGCCGCCGTGACACCGAACGGTGAATCTTCGAACACCAGGCAATCCCGGGGAGCAACGCCCAGGCGCCGCGCGGCAGTCAGAAAGATATCCGGTGCAGGTTTGGCCGCGCCCACGTCCGGGTCATCGGCGGTGACGATGAAATCGAACAAGGCGAACCAGTCGCGATGCAACGTGGTTTTCTGACCGAACGACTGGCTCGAAGAACTGGTGCCGACGGCAATCGGAATGTTGTGCGCCTTCAGATGCCGAACCAACTCCTGTGCGCCAGGCATTGCCTGCGCTGTAGGAAAACGCTCGCGCATCAGCGGTTCGCGGATCACCAGGAATTCCTCGGCACTGATCGGCAGCTCCAGCGCCTCGACCACGTAGCGCGCCAGATCACCCGCGCCACGACCGATGATGTTCTGCTTGTGGCTCCAGTCGAAAGTTCGCCCATAGCGTGCAGCGATCAGAGCCGTGACTTCGGTGTAAATGCCCTCGGTGTCCAGCAACAAGCCGTCCATATCGAAAATCACGGCCTTGATCGGGCCGAATTCTTTCAGCGGTGCATTCATCGCATCTGATCCGTATTGAACGATATCCCAGGCGGCTCAGGTGCGGCCGTTCCGTGATGGATTAAAGGTTTCAGCAGCATAGCGAGCGTGGCAGCCCCAGGGCAACGGGCAAAACCCGCCTCATGACGAAGCGGCGACACTGATTTGGCGATTCGCCCTACAGAAAACTCCAATTTTCCCGACTTCTTTCGCACCTGATCCAACGCAAAGTTTCCCGCCTATTTCTCCAGGCGAAACCCCGCGAATGTTTGATCCAGACAAGCTGCTGGCCTTGAACAACACCATCGGCCTGCTGGTGGTCGCTGCCATGAACCCGCAGCGACCGGACGTCGAAGCGGTGCTCGGTGATTTCCGCCTCTGCCTCAACGACTATCAATCCTGGGCGGAAAATTTCTGGACTGGCGGGACACTGACTGTCGAGCAAGTGTTCAAGGTCGGCAACGAAGTCCGCCTGAGCGCCCCGAAAAACTCCACCACCCCCGTCAGTTCCACGGTTGCCACGTGCCCCGCCAGCGGCCCGTTGACCCTGGTGCACATGTTCGAAGCCGCGCGCTTCGTGCCCATCGGCAATACCCCGGTCAAGCTCGAACCGTTGATATCCGAAGGTGCCGACGGCGCGAAATACGGCGAGCCGATCCATCAAACCATTGGCCCGAGCGGCATCCTCAAAATCCCTGATTGCTGGCGTGGCAAGCGCTACCGCATCACTTTTTTTCCCAACGTAACCCGCGAACACGTCAAAGCGCTGTACGACTCTTACCAGGACGTTGTCGGTGAGTTGGAAGGCTGGCTGCGCAACGAATGGACCCTCGAGTTTGAACCGCAGTGGAGCCACTTTTCCGAGGCGGATTTCATCCAGCGCTACGGCCTGTTGCAGCAAGCGGACTGGCTTGGGTTCGAGAAAACGCTGCAGGGTCTATGGGATGACGTGAAGCAGGTCTTTGCCCTGATGGCCGACCTGCAGGCCAACAGTGAAAAACTCCTTCAATACCTGAGCGAAGTCGAACTCGCCACGCTGCTGAACGCCTCGGCTGAAGCGATCGCCAACGTGTTGCTGGTGTTGAGCGACGAGCCGTTGATGTTCATTCATCTGGCGGCCTTTACCAGTTGGCTGAGGATGTTGCCGCCGCAGTACATCGCTGAAGTCGTGGCGCAAATTCGTACAGAGTTGTTGATCAGTTTCCTGCTCGTGCGCTTGACCGGTCCTGCCGGCCTGGGTCTCGGCATCAGCACCAAGGTGCTGGCGAAGATCAAGTCCGAACGCACCCGACAATGGCTCGCAGCAGCAGGTTTGCGCCTGGCCGAACTGGCCCGCCGATCTGATCTGTCCAGACACGCGGGCGCTCTCAAACCCGTGGTGATCAATGTCCGCAACGCGCCCCTGAAACCCGCGCCTGCGGTGCCAATGCGCATCAGCCCGACAGGGTCGGCAGATGTGCTGGTGGACAACCCCGTCGCCATCGCTCGTAACAAGTCCGCAGCCATGACCCGTCTGGCTCGCCAGGAACATCGGGATGATGTCCCTGCGCAAGCGAAAAACCCCAACGGCGACAGCGCCGACGCCGCCGACCGCACCGCCACCCATG
>NZ_RCOE01000278.1:0-3540 GCF_004321495.1 Pseudomonas sp. Sample_10 | reverse complement strand
CGTCTGGTGATGCTGATGACCGGCGCCCAGTCGATCCGTGAAGTGATCGCCTTCCCGAAAACCCAGAGCGCGGCAGACGTCATGACTCAGGCTCCGGGTCAGGTAGATGCCAAGGCATTGCGTGAACTGCACATTCGCCTGCGCGAAACACCAAAGGCCGAGTAAGGCTGGAGGGCGCATCTTCGGATGCGCCCTTTCTTTATAGACAGAGCTGTTCAAGATTTTTGTTTGCCGGCCGGCGCGACTCAGCGTGGCGGGCAATGTTTCAAAGAGAATTCGGAGCGAGTTATGGCAGGTCATTCCAAGTGGGCGAACATCAAGCACCGCAAAGAACGTCAGGATGCCAAGAGGGGCAAGATCTTCACCAAGTGGATTCGTGAACTGACCGTTGCTGCCCGTCAGGGTGGTGGTGATCCCGGTTCCAACCCGCGTCTGCGCCTGGCCCTGGACAAGGCGCTGGGTGCCAACATGAGCCGTGACATCATCGATCGCGCCATCGCCCGCGGTACTGGCGCTGCCGATACCGACGACGTGGTCGAGTTGACCTATGAAGGTTACGGCCCGGGTGGCGTGGCGGTGATGGTCGAGTGCATGACCGACAACCGTAATCGCACTGCAGCCGCTGTCCGCCACGCGTTCAGCAAGTGCGGCGGTAACCTGGGGACTGACGGTTCGGTGGCCTATCTGTTCGAGCGCAAGGGGCAGATTTCCTTCGCCGCCGGTGTCGACGAAGACGCGTTGATGGAGGCTGCCATGGAAGCCGACGCCGATGACGTGGTGACCAACGAAGACGGGTCGATCGATGTGTTCACCTCGTTCGCCGGGTTCTATTCCGTGCGAAACGCGCTGGAAGCGGCGGGTTTCAAAGGGGATGACGCTGAAATCGTCATGTTGCCGACCACCAGCGCCGAACTCGATCTGGAAGGTGCCGAAAAAGTCCTCAAGCTGATCGACATGCTCGAAGACCTGGATGACGTGCAGAACGTCTACTCCAATGCCGAGATCCCGGAGTCGGTAGCCGCTCAGCTCGGTTGAAGGTAGCCAGGATCCAATGTGGGAGCTGGCTTGCCAGCGATGACAGTGAGTCAGGCAACATCTTTGTTGGATGAGCCTGCGCCATCGCTGGCAAGCCAGCTCCCACATCTGTTATTCGCTGTATTGAATGCAGTGCACTTACCCAACCCGCAGGCGTTATGACTTTAATTCTTGGTATCGACCCCGGTTCGCGCATCACCGGTTATGGCGTTGTTCGTGATACCGGGCGCGGCTGCGAGTATGTGGCCTCTGGCTGTATTCGTACCGGCGCGGGCGAGCTGCATGAGCGTCTGCAAATTGTCTACCGCGGTGTGCGGGAGATTATCCAGATGTACAAGCCGGTGACCATGGGCATCGAAAAGGTGTTCATGGCCCGCAATGCCGACTCAGCCCTGAAACTGGGGCAGGCCCGTGGCGCCGCTATCGTGGCGGGTGCGGAAGAAAGCCTGGAAATCGCCGAGTACACCGCGACCCAGGTCAAGCAGGCTGTAGTCGGCACTGGCGCTGCCAATAAAGAGCAGGTCCAGATGATGGTCATGCATATGCTGAAACTGACCAGCAAGCCACAAATCGATGCCTCGGACGCCCTGGCCATCGCCATTTGCCATGCTCACACCCGCTCCAGTCTCTTGCCCCACGGCTTGGGGGCGGCACGCAGTCGTGGCGGGCGCCTGCGTCTCTGATAGCATCAGCAATCATTTTTCCCGGAATGAGGGTTTCGCGCCTGTGTTGTCGGCCGAACCCCTTGCTCTGTCAGTCGCTGGCCTCGTGCTGGCCAACGCTCAAGGATCTGTAACGTGATTGGACGCTTGCGCGGCACTCTGGCTGAAAAACAGCCACCGCACCTGATTCTGGATGTAAATGGTCTGGGCTATGAGCTGGAAGTGCCCATGACCACGCTGTATCGTTTGCCGTCGGTCGGTGAACCGCTGACCTTGCACACCCATTTGGTCGTACGCGAAGACGCGCAGTTACTCTATGGCTTCGTCGGCAAGCGCGAGCGAGACTTTTTCCGCGAATTGATTCGTCTCAACGGTGTAGGGCCGAAACTGGCCCTGGCCTTGATGTCGAGTCTGGAGGTCGATGAACTGGTGCGTTGCGTGCAGTCCCAGGACACATCGGCGTTGACCAAGGTGCCGGGCGTGGGCAAGAAAACCGCAGAACGCCTGTTGGTCGAACTCAAGGATCGCTTCAAGGCCTGGGAAACCGTGCCGGCGATGTTTGCCCTGGTGCCGAACCAGCCGGACGGCCCTGCACCGGTCAATACCGCCGAAAACGACGCGGTCAGCGCGCTGATCTCCCTGGGCTACAAGCCGCAGGAAGCCAGCAAGGCGATTTCCGCGATCAAGGAGAAAGGCTTGAGCAGTGAAGACATGATTCGTCGTGCCCTGAAGGGAATGATCTAAGTGATTGAAGCTGATCGTCTGATCGCCGCCACGGGTGGACCTCGTGACCGCGAGGAAGTCCAGGACCGGGCGATTCGTCCTGTCAGCCTGGCCGAATACATCGGCCAGCCGACCGTTCGCGAGCAAATGGAGTTGTTCATCCAGGCTGCCCGTGGCCGTAACGAATCCCTTGATCACACCCTGATCTTCGGTCCTCCGGGGCTGGGTAAAACCACGCTGGCCAACATCATCGCCCAGGAAATGGGGGTGTCGATCAAAAGCACCTCGGGGCCGGTCCTTGAGCGTCCGGGTGATCTGGCCGCGCTGCTGACCAACCTTGAACCGCACGACGTACTGTTCATCGACGAAATCCATCGCTTGTCACCGATTGTCGAAGAAGTGCTGTATCCGGCGATGGAAGATTTCCAGCTCGACATCATGATCGGCGAAGGCCCGGCTGCGCGTTCGATCAAGCTCGATCTGCCGCCGTTCACCCTGGTTGGCGCAACGACACGGGCGGGGATGCTGACCAATCCGTTGCGCGACCGTTTCGGCATCGTCCAGCGCCTGGAGTTCTACAACAACGCCGATCTGTCGACGATTGTCAGCCGCTCGGCCAGTATCCTCGGCTTGCCGCTCGACCCGGAGGGCGCCTTCGAAATCGCCCGCCGCGCCCGCGGCACCCCGCGAATCGCCAACCGTCTGCTGCGTCGTGTACGCGACTTCGCCGAAGTCCGTGCCAAGGGCCATATCACTAAACCGATTGCCGATCTGGCCCTGAATCTGCTGGATGTCGACGAGCGCGGCTTCGATCACCAGGACCGGCGTCTGTTGCTGACCATGATCGAGAAATTCGATGGCGGGCCGGTCGGGGTCGATAGCCTTGCGGCGGCGATCAGTGAAGAGCGCCACACCATCGAAGACGTGCTGGAACCTTACCTGATCCAGCAGGGCTATATCATGCGCACGCCGCGGGGGCGGGTGGTGACGCGGCATGCCTACCTGCACTTCGGCTTAAACATTCCGTCACGATTGGGTGAGATGCCCGTGGTAGACGAATTCCTTGATGCCGTGGACGATTAATTAACTTTTGCGTGCTGAATTTTCGGGCATTGTGCTG
>NZ_RCOE01000208.1:0-3549 GCF_004321495.1 Pseudomonas sp. Sample_10 | reverse complement strand
ACCAGGTCGATGATGACCTGGCCGGTGTGCAGCATCTTAGGCATGAGCATTCTCGGTAAGCGCGGCGCGACGGTCTTTCGCCCCACCGAGTACAAAATAAATCCCGCCAGCCACGACAAAAGTCACAATCCAGCCGAGGCCGTTGTGCCCCAGCCACGAGTCGGACAGGAAGCCCTTGAACCAGACATTTTCTGCCGTGGTGCCGATGGTGGTGAAGCTGAAACCGAGCACGATGGCGATGGCCCACGCGCTGAATGCGCGCCATTCCACACCGCCGCGATACCAATAGGCGCTGCTCGGGCTGACATCCAGCAAGTCCTTGGGGCTGTAGTAATGCCGATGAATCAGGTCGACCACAAAGATCCCGACCCATGCCGTGATCGGCACCGCCAGCAAAGAAATGAAGGTAATGAACGGGCCGTAGAAACTGTCGGCGATCAGCATGAAGTAAATCGAGCCAGCAAAGATCGCGACGATGTCGACCACCACGGCGTAGACGCGCTTGACCTTGAGCCCGAGCGTCAGCGTGGTCAAACCGGCGGAATACACCGACAGATTGTTCGACAGCAGCAAGCCACCAAACGCAGTGATCAGGTACGGCACGGCCATCCAGGTCGGCAGCATGTCGCGGATCGCGATGATCGGGTCAGTAGCCTGGGCCAGGTCATTGTTGCCCACCGACAACAGGCCGCCGAGGGTGATCAGCAGCACCAGCGGAATCCCCGCACCGAATGCCGCCGAAGCCACCAGGCGTACGGCTTTGACGCTGCGGTGCTGATAGCGCGACATGTCCGCACCGGCATTGGCCCAACCGATCCCGGTGCCGGCCGCCATGGTGCCGATGCCGATGATCATCGCGCTGATCGGCGCAGGCGTAGCGTTGAACACCGCGCTCCAGTCGATGGTGGCGCAGAGGAAGCCGCCGACCAGAATATTCAGCGCGCCGAAGACGTAGGTCGCCCATTTCTGAATGACCAGCAACGTCGCATGACCGAGGCCGGACACCGACAAGGTCAACAAGACGAAAATCGCGATGAACAGCAGCGTCAGCGCAGGCGCACTTTTCGCTTCCACCGGCGAGCCGAACAGGATCGAGCACAGTGAGAGCAGCACGAACGCGGCGGTGGTGGTGTTGACGGTTTCCCAGCCCAGCCGCGACATCAGCGAAACCAGGGTCGGGCCGATATTGCCGCGTACGCCGAAGATCGCTCGCGACAAGGTCAGGCTCGGCGCGCGACCGCGACGACCGGCGATCGAGATGATGCCGACCACCGCAAATGAACCGGCGGCGCCGAGGATCGCGACGATGATTGCCTGCCAGATCGCCAAACCGCGAAAAGCCACGAGGGTCGCACCCAATGGCAGGCCGAGGATGGAAATGTTGGCGGCAAACCAGACCCAGAACAGTTGCAACGGATGACCATTGCACTCGGATTCCGGCACCGGTTCGATGCCGCGTGTTTCCAGTTGCCCGGCACTTTGCCCGGCGTTTGATGAACTCATGAAAAATGCTCCTGTTGCCATTTTTGTGGTTGTGGGCAAATCGGATACCGACACTACAGCCCTGTGGCGAGGGAGCTTGCTCCCGCTGGGCCGCGAAGCGACCCCAAGACCTGCGACAGTAGTGAAGCAGGCACACCGAGTCGTCAGCGTTTACGACTGCTGCGCAGCCGAGCGGGAGCAAGCTCCCTCGCCACAGAATATCGGTTTGATCCAAAAATCAGCGCAGAACCAGCAGCCCTTGCACCAAAGGCTCAAGCTCCAGATCATTGACGGCCTTGACCTTGTCGATCATCTCGACCGGCCAACTCTCAAGGCCCAGGCAGGCCCCAAGCATCGCGCCGAGAATCGCTGCGATGGTGTCGGTGTCACCGCCAAGGCTGGCGGCCATGCACAACGCTTCGAAGGCATTCATTTCGCCGATGGCCACCTGCTGGGCCAGGGCAAACGACACCACCACCGACTCCTGCGATGCCACCGACGTACCGATCACGTCGTACATCAGATCCGCCAGCAGCGCTTTGTCGCTGTCAACGCTGATGCTCCGCGCCCAACTGATGCGCGAGGCAATGCGTCCGCCGGCGACCCAGTGACCATGGGTTTCTGCTTGCTGGGCGATTTGCTGACCGAGGTTCAATGCTTCGCCCAGGTCCATGCCATTGATCCCGGCGGACACCACCGCCGCCACCGCCGCCGCGCTTGAAATCCCCAGCGTGGTGTTGTGGGTGACCTGGCAGGCCTGCACGACCGCTTCAATGAAACGCTGCGGATCGACGACATCCGCCGCGATCCCGACCGGCGTAATGCGCATCGCCGCGCCATTGGTGGTGCCGTAGCGCCCCGCCTCTTCCGGTGAATGACCCGCGAGGATCATCTCGATGGCGCGCTTGGTCGAAGGACCGAGCAGATCCTGCGAGCCCTTGGCCTGCATCACCGCTTCCCAATCGATCAAGCGCTGGGCAAGCACCGACGGTTCGATGCGACCTTCGCCCTCGATCAGCAACTGGCCGACCAGAATCGCCTGTTCGGTGTCATCGGTGATCGAGCCTTTGGGCATGTTGGCGGCGATCGGTTGATCTGGGCCGGCATCTTCAAGGTCAGTGATTTGGCCAAAACGCGCCTGGATTGCAGCACGACTCAACGATTGCGTCGGCATGCCCAGGGCATCGCCCAAAGCCAGACCGTAGAACGCGCCCAAGGCACGGTTGAGCGCAGTCATTTCGACGTTCCAAATTGCAGGTGCAGACGGAAATGCACAGGGTCGAGCAAACTTTCCACTTGCTCCATGAAGCGGTTCTGTCGGTCGTAAGTTGTACGCAGCGCCTTGAGAAAGACCGTGCCGACCGGGCGCCCCAGCAACTCGGCATCCAGTTCAATCAATGGTTCGGCGCCGATCCATTGATCGCCACGCTCACCGATGTAGCCATAGGCAGCCAGGGTGATGGTCAGGGAATTGTCGATCAGACCGACCCGCGGCAGGCTTTCCAGGCCTCCGGTGGCGGGCATCAGCGAGCGTTCGAGGGAAACCAGCGTACCGTCGTTGGAACGGCGGCGACGGTCGAGCGTGATGAATTGGTCAGTGCCGAACCGCGACAGCAGGTCGGGGCGAGTCACCGCCTCCAGCCGCAGCACCTCGGTATTGACCAGCGCTCCGCTGTCGGCCAGGGCTTGGGCCCAACCGCTGCGCTGGTCGAGGACCACACCGTCAAAGGTGACGATGGAACCCACCCCGCTTTGCGTCGCGATGTAATTGCGCCGTTTCAGTTCGGCCAGGGCTTCACGCAAAGTGCCGCGGCTGACTTTGAATTCTTGAGCCAACTGATGCTCACCCGGCAACTGAAAACCGTCCTCGAGGAGGCCGCTTTCGATGCGCCGGATGAGTTCGTCGACCACCCGTTGTTTCTTGTCAAATCGAACCTGTCTAATCATGTACAAATTGATAACCGAAACCGGTTCGGGCGGGCAAGGAAAATTTATCGATCCAGACGGAAGGATCACAGAACCGTGGCGAGGGAGCTTGCTCCCGCTCGGCTGCGCAGCAGTCGTAAG